>CAYUAM010000001.1:0-25412 GCA_964442805.1 uncultured Anaerolineales bacterium
GATCCACCAGGACATAGACGACGTCAATCGCGAAATTGGCGAGCAACACACCGATGATGATGAAGAGGAAGCATCCCTGGATGAGGAAGTAATCCTGATTCTGAATAGCGGCAAGAAGCAGGTAGCCGATTCCGGGGTATGAAAACACGACTTCTGTTACAAGAGCACCAGCAACGATGACACCCAGTTGCAGCGCCAGCCCGGTGAGCTGGGGAAGCATGGCGTTTCTGAACGCGTACTTTCTGACCAGACGTCGTGGTGCCCCAAGTGCTTCGAGGTAGTGAGAATAATCCGCCTCGAGTTCGTAGATGATCATGTTCCGCATTCCAATCGCCCAACCACCAAACATCACCAGGAATAGGGAGGCGAAGGGTAAGAACCAGTGGTGCAGAAGGCTCCCGATGAGGGCCCATGAAAGATGGGGCCGCAACGTGTAGCTGTACGCACCGGCAATCGGAAAGACACCCAGAACAATTCCAAACACCCAGGCCAGCAAGATACCGAGCCACATATAAGGAGTCGCCGTGAGGAGATACCCGACTGGTAATATGGTGTTGTCAAGCCACTTAGTTCGCGCAGCGAAAGCACCGAAATGGTTTCCAGCATACCAGCTCAGCAGGATCGCTGGAAGCAGAAGAAAGATGTCATAGGGTACAGCATGCAGGATTACCTTGGTCACAGGCTGCGGAAACACATATACGCTTATCCCAAGGTCACCATGGAAAAGGGCGTTCCAGAAGTTGAGGTACTGCTGCCAGATGGGGAGATCTAATCCAAAGACTCTTGCGAAATAGTCATACATCGCCCGAGCAGCCTCAGGGGTCAGCGCGGTCCTCGACAACATATTCCGAACAGGATCGCCGGGCATGAAGCGTGGGATCAACCAGTCGATGGTCACCGCAAAAAGAAAGGTCAGGATGTAAACGAGTAGTTTTCTTCCGAAATACCGTTTCACGCTAGTTCCTCCCTAACAGGAAGGCTGCACGAACACCGCCCCTCCCGCAAGCTGAGAAGGAGGGGCGGTGCTGAACACTCTTACTGTGCCTGCTCCAATTCACTTACTCTGCCGGTGGCACCGGCTTCAAATTTATGAGTGTCTGCAATCCACCCAATTGCCAGTATCCGGACCAAGTAGTAGGAAGAGTCTTGGGAGCATCTGCTGCTTCTGACGGCCAGTTCGTCCAGACCGCGTTGCTGAACTGGGACCACAGACCGTTGTACCAGAGCGGAATCATGGGCATCTCTGTCAGCATTTTTTCCTGAATCTTTGAACAAGCGGCCTTCATACCCGCCTCATCATCAGCAGGTATCTTGGCAAGTGCGTCCACAAGATCGAACATCTCCTGGTCCTCGTACCTGCCAAAGTTGCCGCTTTGCATTTGTTCTTGGATCGGGTGTCTGAACAAGAGGTTATACAACGTCCATGGGGTGTTACTCATAGAGGCCCAGTTGTTCAGTGTCATATCGAATGTGCCAGTCTGAAGCGCAGTGTTCCAGGCGCCATAATCCGGGGTTGCAGCTTTAATATTGATCCCCGCGCCTTGGGCGCTCGTGGCGATAACATTAATCGCCTCCATCCAGTCCGTCCATCCGAACGGGCAGGTAACTTCCAGTTCGATCGCGGACCCATCGGGTGCTTTGAAGAAGCCATCGGCGCCCTTCGTGTATCCGGCCGCAGTAAGGATTGCCGCTGTTTGTGCCGGATCATACTTGTAACCCAGCCTCGCAACCATATCCGCGTCTGCGTACTTGTCCAGGCTAGGAAGAAGGCCGGTCGGACTGGCAGCCTTGACCAGGCTGGCGTAGGCGACGTTAACAATGTCGTCTACATTGATGGCGAAAGCAAGCGCCCTCCTGAAAGCCGGGTCGTCCATCGGCGGTTTTGTCGTATTCAAGAACAAAACGGCCGTATTGGCAGAGAGCATGTACGGGGCTGCGGCGAAATAAGTCTTAACGTAACCCTTCTTTGCCAACTCTGCAACGCCCGGGAGGAAGTTGTTGCTCAGGTCGAGTTCGCCCTTAATGACCATACCGAGAGCGACGTTGTTACTGGAAGTGCGAATATCGACGATCCTCTTGGGAGCGGGCACACCAAATATGCTTGCTCCCCACCAGTTCTCGTTTCTCACCCATACGTTTCTATCTTCGCTACTTGACTCAAACAGGTATGCCCCCGAGCCAATAGGATTTTCATTCGCGCCGACGGTGATCTCCTCTTCCGTTCTGCCTTCCCAGAGATGCGTTGGAACTATCGGAATATTGTAGAGGCCGTTCGCCCATTCCTGGTAGAGGGGGTCGGTGAACTTGAATTGCAGGCTGTAATCGTCGACCGCTGTAACACCAGTCAGATACTTCCACACTGGGGCGAACCAAATCGCAGAATACTTCTGGCCCAGTTCGAAGGTGAACTTAACGTCGGCAGCCGTCAATGGTTGGCCGTCGCTCCAGGTGAGGCCCTGCCTGAGCGTCACGTCATAGGTAGTGGCATCGGTCCATGCTCCACTCTCCGCGAGCCAGGGCGTTAACTCACCGGTCATCGGGTCAAACGCGAATAGGAATTCATACACGTTTCCGATGGTTCCTGTTGTATTAGCAAGGCTCCCTGGTTGGAAAGGATTCCAGGTCGATGGTGGACCCCACGCTGCTCCGCTGACGTAAAGGGTTTCGCTCCGTTCGTAAGTAACAGCTGACGGTGTCGGCGTGACCTCAACCACCACCGTCTCCTTCACCGGCACCTCCACCTCCACGGTCTCCTTGATGACCTGTGGCGTAGGAGTAACAGCCGGACCGCAAGCGCTGAGCACTAGGCCCAGAACCGCGAGCAAACTTATGAGACAGAAAACTGACTTGCGCACTGCTTTTCTCCTTTCTCCTCCCTAATGATACTCCGTTGAGGTAGAGAATGGTACCTAAGTCTCTATGTCCTGGCATCACCTCCTTTCACTTCAGCGACCTAGGGAGAGCCACAAGAGTTCCTGATGACCAGTTCCGTGGGCAAGACGATCCTCTGGACAGGAGCCTCTTCTTCTGATGAGCCCTCCACTAGGCTCAGCAACACCTCTACTGCCATGGAACCCATCCGTTCAATCGGCTGGCGTACCGTGGTCAATGCTGGCTCAATCGCCGAGGCGATGGGTATGTCATCGAAGCTGACCAGAGCGATGTCTTGGGGTACCTGCCGGCCAGCCTGACGGAGCGCTTTGAGGGCGCCAATAGCCATCATGTCGCTGGCAACGAAGACGGCGCTGGGGGAGGCGGGGAGCAACCGTTGCATCCCCACCATCCCGCTGCTCTCGGTAAAGTCTCCCTCGACAATTAGCCCTTCCTCCACGGGAACGCCATGTGCTTGCATGGCCTGACGGTATCCTTCCAGGCGGTCCTGGCCATGGGTCGTGTCCAGCCTCCCAGTGATGGTGGCGATGCGCCGGTGCCCCAAGCCGATTAGGTGCTCAACCGCCATCCGTGCCCCACCGAGGTTGTCAACGTCCACGGAATGAACTTGCCTGTTGGGATGCCGCCCCACAGAGACACACGGCACACGGTCGCGCAGCAAATCGGAGATGAGGGGATCGTCCAGTGAGGCTGAAGCCACGATCACGCCGTCGAGGTAACCGTTGCCCAGCAAGTTCTGGTACATCTCCTGCTGGTCGGCGGAGCCAGCGAACAAGGAGAGCATCAGCTGATACCGGTGGGCGTTACAAGCCTCAGTGGTTCCACGCAGCAGGATGGAGAAAAAAGGGTCGGTGAAGAGCGTCGTCACCGCCTCGGGGATGACCATACCGATGATCTGGGTGCGGTTAGTGGCTAGGCTGCGGGCAACCGCATGAGGTTGGTAGCCGGATTTGCGGATAGCCTGCCTGATTCGTTCCCTCGTTTCAGGCCGCACATGGGGGTGGTTGTTGATGACACGCGAAACGCTTGAACGGGAGACCCCG
Organism: uncultured Anaerolineales bacterium; assembly: GCA_964442805.1. Classification (GTDB taxonomy): domain Bacteria; phylum Chloroflexota; class Anaerolineae; order UBA7937; family UBA7937; genus CAYUAM01. Next base: position 3,936 of record CAYUAM010000001.1, read on the forward strand.
GCCAGTCGGGCAACTTCTTCCAGCGTAGGGAGCATCACCCGCCTTTGGGACCGCTCCCAACCACATCCAGGAAAATGACCACGATTGACGCTCTGAAAAGGCTCGTCGAGCGATTTTTTTGGGAGCGCTCTCAAAACTAGTATACCACAAACCGGAACGCTTGTCAAGAGTCTGTACTCGTTCAGTCGGGGTCTTCCCGTCCAGAGCCTGATGGGGTCGGAAATGGTTGTAAGTCCATTCCCACTCTTGAAGGGCTCGATTGAGGTGGACCACCTCCATATCTCCATCATAGATCTCGTGGAACTCCTCAGTGTGGGTCCTTTGGGCTCTCGCCACATGGCCATTTAGTTTGGGGGAGCGGGGTGGCAGGACGAAAAGTCGTATCCCTCGCTCCTGACAAGCCTCTTCAAAGGCGGCCTGGAATTCAGAGCCCCCATCTACCGGCAAGGCCTTTATGGGAAAAGGCATTCGTTTAGCCAGGGTCTCCAGGAAGCCCACCGCGGTAGCAGAGGTGGCTTTGGTCTGCACCTCCATCACATCCCAACGAGAGACCACATCCCGGGCGGTGAATTGCTTCAGTACCACTCCTGGCATGAGTCGCACATCCAAAGTATCCACCTCCACCAACTCTCCTGGGATCTCCACCTGGTAGCCCTGGGGCTTGCGTATGGCGTAGGGGCGAGGATACTGTCGTCTGCGGACGGAAACCCTGTTCCTTACAGACTCTTTGAGCACCCCGCGGGCCTTGGGGTGAGTGAGGATACGCCCCACCATGGAGGTAGAGACCGGCCAGCCCTCCCGCCTCAGGAGCACCACCAACTTGTCCTTCCCCCAGCGGGGATACTCTTCCCGCAGGTGGAGCACCGCCTGGGCCAATTCCATACTCCAGGTGGGCCGACGGAGGTTTTTGGGCCTCCGGCTCTTCTCTTCCAATCCCCTGGCCCCTTCCTTTTTGAGCCTCTTCTGTCAACGGTAGTGCGTTCGCATCCTGAGGATGCTCAGCATCCGAAGGAAGGGTGGAGCGGGAGATGAAGAGAGTCTGGCTGGCCTGGCTGCTAGAGAGACCCTGCGCTCTCAGGGCCTCGAAGCAGCGCAGCCAGCGCAGCCTTTCCTGGGCCTTGGGGCTCAGCACGATTGGCCTATGACGGGAGAGGTAGTAAAATGCTCTGGGTAGTCCAACTACCTGCATGAGGGGCCACCTCCTTCTGTGGATGTCTCACCCATCCGTCAAGGATCCCTGTGGGAGAAGCATGGCCCCTTTTGCCTATCCCTGCAACTGTCTCACATCTTTCTGAACGAGATCAAATGGCGCGAATGGCCGGCAGGGCGTGGCGGAACGGAACTAGTTACATAGAGGTTCTACCCTTAGGGGAGTAAAGATTCTTACGGTCAGGGAGTTGGTAGACCCGGTGATTATCGTCTTTGTTTGGTGGAATTGCAGCGTATATGGCTGTGCGGGATGAAAATGAAGTCGAGCTACAAAGGGTAGCTTGCTTGTGATCGGGGCAAGATCCTAAACCATCTACCTATGGCTGGCCTTCAACATCTGGGGCGTGATCGTAACTCACATGGGTCTGCAATAAGGCTATCTGAAGGAAATCCCCTGCCCAGTTTCCTGAGCTTGTGCTTCACCAAGCTCGTCTCGCAACTAGAATGGCAAATCTTGTGCCTCTTTGACGGCTACCATTTCCGCCTCCACCTTGGTCGGGCAGATCTGAAGCGACACTCGGTGGGTGAGGCAGTCTCAGGCCAAAGAGGTGGCCTCCTGCTAGGCTCCGTAGCTGCTGCAGATCAGAGTTTGACGTGCTCCAGAATGTAATCGAAGGTTTGTCGTCCAGATCCTCTATGGGAGAATAGTACCCTTGAGTGGTGGTGACGCTGGCATGCCATGCGGCTCTCTGTACCCTAAACACCGTGACCCCGCCATCGATGGCCAGAGTGACAAAGGTGTGTCGCCGGACGTGGGGATGAATCTCCTTAGGGTCCAGCCCTACCCGCTTAGCTTACCACCTGACCAGTCTTACCATTGCTCTTGTGGAGGTCGCCTTATCCGAGGCTGGAAGATTTTAAACTCCATCCTTCTTTCTCGCCTGACGGTAGGTACAACCAAGTTGAACCGCCCAATGCCCAACCGAAAGAGGTTTGATGCGTATGTTCATCATGGTACAATAGTGACATGGGGCTGGGCGGTGGCCCAGCCCTTGGCGACTAGGATTCTCTACGGCAGGAGAAAACGCAAGGGCCCTCAGAAACTCTTACTCTGGCTGCGGATGCGCCTCTTGTCTGTGACCGTTTCATTGGCTACCATCCTACATGACCAGCTCCGGTTGCCATCTTTGGACACTTTCATTTGGAGGCCTTTCATCAGAATCTGCCCAGCAACCCAGGCTGGCACAGATCGCCTGCCTTCTCTCCTTTCCTGCGAAATCCGAACGTGTAGGGACTTTTCCCGCCGCAGTGGTCATTGACTTGATAGAGGTTATGGGCTATAATCTGTGCACCGTTCGAGCATGCGCAGCAGTGGATGGCTCACTCAGAAGAGAAGAGCACAACTCAAGCCCTAAGTTCTCACCGTGATGTGCTTAGGTTAGGAAAGCCCGCCGATCATATGAACTCAAAAAGTTGAAAGCTCAGATGGAGCCGTAGGCGCTAATGGTATTGCTTTCCATAATCATCTTGGCCCGGAGGATGTAATAGACCGAATCTTAACCAGATCTTAACCTTCAGATGAGTCGAACTCGGGTAGAATTATCTGTCGAGCAGTGAATTTTGCTTGCCCTCATGGCTAAATGAGGAAGATAACTCCGAAAAGGCAAACTCGTCGAAAGGCGAGGGTGCAAAGCCACGGGTCCTGACTTTCTGGATAACCGGGCTGCCGAAGAGATTTCTTCGGCAGCCCTTTTTTGTTTCTGTTCCGTCATCTCCAGCATCTAGAGATAGTGAAGTTGGTGTATAAGAGAGAGGGGAAGGTCTTCTTCTAAACAACAAAGGGCACCGCTCAGGCCGCCAAGCTCTCACGGTGCCCTGCCTAGATTGGGAAACCCAATCGGCTATTTCGTATTATACCTCAAAATTATCAAGAGGTCAAGGGCAGGTGAGCTCAGACATCTTTAAGAGATGCGGTCTATTTTGTCGGGAGATGAGTCACGAATTTGAATGGGTGCCCAGGCTAGGGCCGTAATAGATCAGGAAATTAGAACACCTTCAGTCAAAGGCTGTATCGGATTTCAAGTCTGGGAAAAGGAGCACAAAGGAGAGGAAGAAAATGACCAGGGCGGTAAGGTGTCCTCATTGTCTTTCTGTTGTCAGGGCTCAGATTAATGAGAGGTGCCGGTGCCCCTCATGTGGGGGATATTTCTTCGTCGCGAACCCAAGCCGAGCCCTCCTTGGCCCCTGCAGAAATCTCTATTCCATACCTCGAGGGAACCAGCGGCCAAGACGGGGAATGGCTAGGACGAGGAGTGGGGTGGGGTATGGTCCAATCCTTCAGGGGCCGGGGTACCAAGACGGGCTGGGGAGGTGGAACTCTATCATCTCCGGCGCCTGGCCGGCCACGTGTCAGGGCAGGCCAGGCGTACCAGGCCGAGGAACGATTATCGAGCCTTCCTTATATCCCAAGGAGCCGGAATGGGAGATAATTGACGGCAACCCTGATTATCAATTGATTATCGATTTTCCATATCATCGGGATCAGGAGATAGCCGTGGAGACTGAGGGTGGGATCTTAGCAATCCGAAGTCTCAAAGAGGATGCTCCTCCTCGCTATCACATCGAGTTTGCCCTTCCGCCGGAGGTTGTCGAAAAGAGCCTTAGCCGGGTGTTCAATAACGGCTCTCTGATCTTGCGCTTTGACAAGAAGGAGTAGGTAACCAGCAGCCCGAGATTGATCGTGGGCCGCTCGCTTCTGCGGGTCGCTCAGGACCTCGTAGGCGGCGTTTATCTCCTTCGTTCTCTCCGCCGACTTGAGGTCCTTGTTTACGTCGGGACGATATTTCCGTGCGAGCCACCTGTAGGCTTGCTCAATAACCTCCGACCGAGCCTGTGGATGCACTTGGAGAATATCACAGTAGTCTAGAGAGCTATAAATCGGTCTCTATCACCGCGATGCAGCGCCAACCCCCTATTCATACAATTTCACAGACTCCCTCGTACTGGAGATGCTGGGGTTGTCATCCCCATGCCAAGATTCAACGGCTTGACAAAGTTGTCATCTTGTGCTATCATCTAGGCTAGATATTCTGCTATAGATATTGCTAGAACCCGGAGAGGCGGCAATCATGGCTTTAGACAGGCGGAGGATCCGTTCAGCAGGTCGGACCACTGGCAGTGTGGAAATCACATTGCCGGTGGAGTTGCAAGTTCTGGAGGGCATTGAGTGTGAAGTGTTGGTGAGGGATGGGGTCAGACCAGAGATCGTTCTGCGGCCTAACGTTGAGGTCGCTCAAGCGCTCTTTGCCAACCTGTGGCAGCGGTTGAGGCTTGGCTTGCAGAGAGTTGGGGAGATCGGGGATTTCGACCTGAGCGATTTTAACGTGGCACTTCTGCCCCCACGCCATTGGTACGACAAACCGCCTCTCTCCTACCAAGACGCCCTCGCAATCCTTTCCCATTTGAAAGAGAATAGAGGTTCCGCACGGGTCAACAACAGTGATGCCATGTTGCGTTTGGTGACCTTTCTGGCCGTAAACGCTGGCTATAGACTAGGTTTGAAAGGGCGATTTGCCATGGCTTTCGGCGATGCCGTTGGCTATTTGGTCTCTGGGGTGGGCAGCGGGCAGGGCACCGATTTTGAGCGCGACGTGGCTCTCTCTGCCTTTGGTGGTGAGGAGAAAGTAGCAGCAGGACAGATCGGTCCCCTCTCCTTTGATGGCCGGTGGGAGGAGGCAGGGGAAGGTCTAGAAAGGGTCTTCGCCCAGTTTTGGGAATGGCAAGAGGATCCAGAGCGATATGAAGAGGCCCGTAAGCGTTGGTGGAAAGCCATGACCAGGGTGGAAATAGGGGTATCCATTTCTACCCTTGAGGACTATCTGCAGCGGGCCAAGTCTCGGGACCAAAGTCATGAGGCGGACACTCCTCTCAGGGAGTCACCGTCGGTGTGAAGCAAGAGAAAGGAGGTGAAAGGTGGCTGACGAAAGAAGGAAGAGAGAAACAAGAATATCTGAGGATGACACCAGCATCGGTCTAGGCCTTGGTGGCCTCTTCAAGGGGCTAGGCAACTTCATCGAGTTGCTATCCGAGATGGTCGAGGAGGGAGAATCTGAGATTACCCGCCAGGGAGAATTCAAGATCAAAGGCCTGGAGAAGGCGCGAGGGGTCTATGGATTCACTGTGAAAACTGGCCTGGGCGGTATTCCTCGTGTCGAGTCTTTCGGCAACATTCGAGAGACGGAGAGAGGGCCCATAGTTACTGAGACGCGAGAACCCTTAGTCGATATTTTCGATGAAGGGGAAGTGATCCTCGTGCTGGTGGAATTGCCCGGAGTAGACGAGGAGGAGATAGAGGTCGATCTTCAGGGTGACGTCCTTTCCCTCTCCACCAAGGGGGAGAGGAAATACGTCAAGGAGATGTTGCTTCCGCATCTTGTCGACCCGGCGACACTGACTACCAGTTACAGGAACGGGATCCTAGAACTGCGGGTCAACAAGGCGAAAGGTGGCTAGATCGAACGGAAAGAGCGTGGCTATAAAGGTCGGGATAGTTCTCCCTTCTCTAGGTGTAAGGGTATGAGAAAACTTCTCTACATCCCCTTGATCCATGGCAGCGCAGACCTGGGCAGCGTGGCTTCGAGTGTGGATGAGAAGGGCTTAGCCATACATGGGGAGGAGAGATGGGAGGAACACAAGCGAACCATCTCCGGATTCTGGGATTCTATAGAGAGTTGTATGGATTCCCTAGACGTCACTGATTTCCAGATTTATCAGGATGGCCTAGCCGCCGATGGCTCCTTGGGCCAGAGGGTCGTAAAAGATACAGCCAGAAAGGGCAGCCGGAACTACCAAATAGTGGAGAGACTCATGGCTAGGGGGGCAGAGATAGTGAAGACCGAGGATATCTCCACGGTCCTCAAGGAGGTGGAACTCATCAAGAAGATAGCCCAATCCAAGTCAGTCCCGGGGCGATTGTTCGCAGCCCTGAAGTATGAACTGGCCAGGAAGAGGCTACTTGAGGAGAGAGACGAGTTCATAGCCAAGACCATCAACCATAGCCTGAAGCGCAACGGCATCCTCTTCATCGGCGCCTTCCACAATGTGATTCCTAAACTAGCCAGCGATATCGTCGTGGAGGAGGTCAAGGCCAAGGAGAAGGTGGAGGAGTATCAGAGGAGTTTCCTTCTCAGGGGGAAACAAGAAGGGGTGGAGGAACTGTCCAGATATCTGGTGGCTCCTGTGGAGTGATCTCCTTTTCTTGTTTGCTTAAAAGATGGATGGGAGGTGCGGGTATGCAAATGATGGGGATAACGGGATGTGGAGGAGGGAGGTTCCCATGACTAGGAAGGACAAAAAAGAAGAGGGGGTCCTGACTTTGCGGGTTGCAGAAGGGCAGAGCAAGGATGTTGGAAGGGGCATTGCCCGCATCGACCCCCAGGATTTCGAGAGGATCGGGGCGGCGATCGGCGATATCGTCGCTATCACCGGGAAGAGAACGACCGTGGCCAAGATCATGCCTGCCTATCACGCCGACCGAGGAAAAGGCATCGTGCAGATCGACGGCATAATTCGAGAGAACGCTCAAGCCAGTCTAGACGAAAAGGTCCGTATTCACAAGGTTGATCACCAGATAGCCAAGCAGCTCACCTTGGCCCCTCTGGGCTCGGGGCGGACTCTGCCTCGAGGGTCGGATAGCCGCTACGTTGGAAGGTTGCTCGAAGGGCTAGTTATCACTGAAGGGGATCGGGTTCGCGTCAACCTCTTCGGTACCCGCTCCGTGGATTTCACCGTGACCGATACCTCTCCTGAGGGCATGGTTATGGTGGCAGCAGCCACGATCACCAAGATCGAGGGGGAAGGGGCGGAGAGGGAGCGGGGGCTGAAGGTCTCCTATGAGGATATTGGGGGGCTGGGCAAGGAGATTCACCGCATCCGAGAGATGATCGAGTTGCCATTGAAATACCCTGAGGTCTTCGATCGGTTGGGCATCGAAGCACCAAAGGGCGTCTTGCTACATGGCCCTCCGGGCTGCGGCAAGACCCTTATCGCCCGCGCCGTGGCCTCGGAAACATCTGCTCATTTCTTTCCCGTCAACGGCCCGGAGATCATCCACAAGTTCTACGGTGAGAGCGAGGCGCACCTACGGGAGATCTTCGAGCAAGCGAGCCGCAATGCGCCGAGCATCATCTTCCTAGATGAGATCGACGCTATCGCTCCCAAACGGGAGGAGGTACATGGCGAGGTGGAGAAACGGGTGGTGGCCCAGCTTTTGGCCCTGATGGATGGCTTGAAGTCCCGAGGCGAAGTGATAGTCATCGGGGCCACCAACATCCCGAACTCTTTGGACTCTGCTCTACGTCGTCCAGGCCGCTTCGACCGGGAGATCACCATCAGCATCCCGGACAAGAATGGCCGTCTGGAGATATTGGAGATACACACTAGAGGAATGCCCCTTGCTGATGATGTGGATCTGGAAAGACTGGCCGAGATCACCCACGGCTTCGTGGGAGCTGACCTGGAGGCTTTGTGCCGCGAAGCGGCCATGATCACCTTGCGTCAACTGATGCCGGATATCGACTTCGCTAAGTCTCACATCCCCTACGAGCGGCTGCTGGAATTAGAGGTGACCATGGACAATTTCCTGACCGCTCTAGGAGAGGTCGAACCATCGGCCATCCGTGAGGTCTTCACTGAGGTTCCCGATGTCAGATGGGAGGACATTGGGGGCTTGGAGGAGGTCAAGGAGATACTGAAGGAAACTGTTGAATGGCCTCTCAAGTACCCTGAGCTCTTCGCACAGGCCAAGACCGCGCCGCCTAAAGGGATACTTCTGTACGGGCCGCCGGGCACAGGCAAGACGCTTTTGGCCAAAGGGGTAGCCAACGAAAGCGAAGTGAATTTCATCTCCGTCAAGGGCCCGGCGCTCATGTCTAAGTGGATGGGGGAGAGCGAAAAGGGGGTGCGTGAGGTATTTAAGAAGGCCCGGCAAGCAGCACCCTGTATCATCTTCTTCGACGAGATCGATGCCCTAGCCCCCATACGGGGCTATGGCGGCGGAGACTCCCATGTGGCTGAGCGGGTGGTCAGCCAGTTTTTGACGGAGATGGACGGCATTGAGGAACTGAAAGGGGTAATCGTCTTGGCCGCCACTAACCGTTTGGACATCATCGACCCAGCATTGTTACGTCCTGGCAGGTTCGATGTGCTCATCGAGTTGCCCCTCCCCGACCGTGAGGCCCGTGAGGCGATCTTCAAGATCCATACCAAGGACAAACCCCTGGCTTCCGATGTTGACCTGAGGATCTTGACGGATATGACCGAGGGCTCAGTGGGAGCGGACATCGAATCGATCTGTCGCCAGGCCTCGATGTTAGCCATTCGAGAGTTTCTCAATGAGGAGGTCGACTCTAAATCGTATGAGAGTTTTCAGATCACCATGCGACATTTCCGCCAGGCGATAGAAATGGCCGGGAAACTGGCCTCGCCGGGACCATTGACGAAGGGTTAGACATAGGGAAGAGTTTGTGGTATAATGTTATTGGTATTTCTTCCATTTTTGAGATTAGATATCTTGCTTGTTAGGGTCAGATCCTCGAGATCTAGTGAGGTCGATGAGACAGCGTTGGTGTTGAGTGCGCCCCTTCCTGGAGGAAGGTGTCTACCCCAGCGATGACGACTCTCGCCAGGAAGGTCTTTTCGAGGGTCTGACGGAGTGACCCCGTCGCAAAGACGGGGTCACTCATTTTTGGAACCGAAGGCCGTGTATGGGAGAGTGCGTTTTCTTAACCACTTCCGGGTCCGTTATCTTTCGCTGGGCATTGGAATTTACGGAAAATTTACGCATAGCCCATTGACACCTCAGTAAGAAGGTGGTAAGATTATAGATGAATTTGATGAATTTGAGGACTTCCTCTCATGACAAAATAGACCCTCTGAAAGGGGAGGGGTGAAGCCAGGGGTGTAAGATGAAAGCAGGCTAGGGTAACCAGCCAGATTACCGCCGCGGGCTCGGCGGCGAAGAGGATGCTTCGTCAATCTCTTCTGGTGTGGTTGTCCTTCGGTTGGCTTTCTAGTGGGGGAGAGTGCTTCGTGTTAAGGAGTCTGACAAGTACCTCATTGAATCTGTGCACTCCTTACTCGGTTAGCTCATTTTGCAGAGGTTTTGAGCCATCTTGACCTTATTGGGTTGAGATGGCTCTTTTTCTTTGAAAGCGGGGAGTAAAAGGAAAGGGCTGACCGGGGATCAGCCCTCCCGAGGAGAATCGGGCTAAACCATTGCTCAGCATTTGCCAGGCCGGTAATGGATCACCCATCGGCTATACTCAGGAGGTGTGATTATCCTCCTGGTGCCCTCTCCCCAGGAATTATTCTATCACAGTTTAGTCTAAAAGTAAAGGATTACGGACGAAAGGAGGTGAGAAGAGGTGGCAGTGGAGAAGGCTATCGCGTCCTCGAGCCTGGTCGAAGTTGTCGACCGGGTCTTGGACAAGGGGATCGTGATTGATGCTTGGGCCAGGATCTCCCTGGTGGGCATCGAGATACTAGCCCTCGAGGCCAGGGTCGTGGTCGCTGGGGTAGACACCTTCCTCAAGTACGCCGAGGCCATCGGCTTGACGCCGCTGGCTGCACCGGCCTAGAACCTTCCTGGGGCTTGAGGGATCACAAATTTACCCAGGAGCCTTCGCTCCTAGGGGAGGAAAGGAGGTGAGAAGAAATGGCAGTGGAGAAGGCTATCGGGTCCTCGAGCCTGGTCGAAGTTATCGACCGGGTCTTGGACAAGGGGATCGTGATCGATGCTTGGGCCAGGATCTCCCTGGTGGGCATCGAGATACTAGCCCTCGAGGCCAGGGTCGTGGTCGCTGGGGTAGACACCTTCCTCAAGTACGCTGAAGCCATCGGCTTAACCCCCTTGGCTGCTCCGGCGTAGGGGTAGGGAGCAAGCATCAGATCCCCAACTTGCGGGCGGCGTCGAGGGCCGCCAGGTCAGCCCGGTGGTGCTCGATGACAGAGGCCGGCCTCGACGTCCGCCTCGCAGGTGCAAGATTGCGAAGTAGAGAATCCCCCAGGGGACGAGGAGATATATGAAAGAGGTGAAAAGATGCTTTTCGCAGAAGAGATGCAAGAGTTGGCTGAAGGGATCGTGGCCTCGAAGCGCAGCCGCATAGAGGGGATAGCGAACCTAAAGAATGAGACCCAAAATCAGTTGGCCGGCTACAAGAGCGATCGCCAAGCCATGGCCCAGGAGTTACACGCCGGACTTGAGGCGGATAAGGCGGCTCTGATGGCTGATACCGCCACTCTGATGAAGGAACTAGGTGAACTTGACGCAGCCCGCCAGGCAGAGGTGAGGGTTGAGTTGGCCGAGGCCAGGTCTCAATTGAAGAGCGACACCGCTGCTCTGATGAAGGGACTGGGCCGAGGGACCAAGGCCCGTAGGAAGGAAGTGAAGGCCGAGTTGGCCGAGGCCAGATCTCAATTGAAGAGCGAGATCGGTGCTTTGATGAGGGAACTGAAGGCGGAGATGAAGGCGGCTCGGAGGGCCTGGCAGCAAGGGCTGCGGGCAGCGCTACGAGAGAGTAAACCGAGGCCACCGGCACGGCGAACCTCTCCACGTAAAGCCGCATCGCCGAAAGAACCGGCTGCATGAGTTGAGGAGCGGAGGGGTCAGAGGTAGCGTGACCGCTTCTGTTGCCTCCTCCTTCTGGCGCTGTAGGGAGCGTTGGCTGTCCAAAGGCTGAACGCCATTCTGAGTGTCCCTCTCCTTCACTAGTGGCTTATGTTGAAGAGAATGGAGCCACCCAGCGGGTCTAGCCACCTCCCTGCAGCGCTCGGGCCCAGAGGTCTTGCCTCGAGGCCCGGGAAATCTAAGAGACGGCAAGTTAGTGTTGAGCTCTCCAGCACTCTAGAGATTAGCAAAGAAAGGGAGAAGAGTAATGAGCAAAAGAGTTGAAGATTTGAGAAAGGGGGCCTTCATTGAGGAGGGGAGATTGAACGAGTTGAGGGAGCAGAGGCTAACGGAGGCGGTTCCCGGGCGACCCCCAACTCCTATAATAGAGGTCTCACCACGTTCAGGCTTCGTGGAGACCCCCTTCATCACCAGCATAACCGAACGCGCCCTAACCTACGTGGAGGGGGGCTTCCCCGTCCATTTTCGGGGACCGACGGGGTGTGGCAAGACGACCCTGGCTATCCACCTGGCCACCAAGATCGGTCGCCCCGTGATGCTCCTGGTGGGGGACGAGGAGTTTACCACCTCCGACCTAGTGGGCGGGGAGCATGGCTACCATCGTAAGCGGATCCACGACCAGTTCATCCATTCAGTCCTGAAGACGGAGGACCGCCTCCATTACCGTTGGGTCGATAGCCAGCTCACGGTAGCCTGCCAAGAAGGGTACACCCTGGTCTACGACGAGTTCAGCCGCTCCAGGCCGGAGGCCAATAACGTCTTGTTGCCGGTGCTCGAGGAGCGGATACTGATCCTCCCCACCATCAGGAGCACTGAGGGGTATCTGCGGATTCACCCTGACTTCACGGCCATCTTCACCTCTAACCCCATGGAATACGCTGGGGTGCATGCTAGCCAGCAGGCGCTGCTGGATCGCATGATCACCATTGACATCACCGACTTCGATCGGGAGACGGAACTGGCCATCACCCAGGCTCGAACGGGCGTCACCGCCGAGGAGGCGGGGAAGATAGTGGATCTGGTCAGGGGCTTCAGAAAGGCGACGAATTCCGATTCTACCCCCACGGTCAGAAGTTGCATCATGATCGGCAAGATCTTGGCCTGCCAGAACGCCAACGGGGGGAACCTCACTTTCGGCCAGATAGTGACTGACGTTTTGGCGCGAGAGCTCAACCCTGATGGCAAGACCGACAAGGAGAGACGAAAGATACTACTCGGTCTCATCAAGAAGAGCGAGTAGAGCATATCGATAAGGGGAGGAAAACAGTGCAGAAACAGCGGGCGTTACGAACCTTTAGACATTGCAAGGGCATGGGTAATATTCGACAGCAGCGGTCGATCCGCCACTCTATTGGGGAGGGAAGCGTTTTCCAGAAACTAGACCGCATAGCTCGGGAGGAAGAGATACTGCTCAGTAGGGCCAGACTCTGGGCCTTAAACCTGAGGCGAGAGGAAGAACAGATCGCTAACCTCGACCAGCAAAGAGATGCGATGGTAAGAGGCCTGGAACTCCTTATTAGGGAAGAGGAGGAGTTAACCTATCCCCCTCGCTAGGGCGGCGTAGCGCGGATTATTTGGGGTGGTGTTCGATAAAGATGAGCGGGCACCTTCTGGGGGCTTGACCATAACAGGGGGTGTCCAAGAGGGAGCATCTCCCAATCGATTGGACGGCGTCGATTATGCCTGCCTGTGTCCTGAGAGGTTGCCCGGGCAGGCTTTTTTCAAATAACCAGGGGGTTCACCGCCCGAACGAGGAGGAAAGGGATGACAAGGGATAAGGAGAAGAAGCGGGATGAAATGGAGGCCATAGACCTGGGCGGTCTCTTCAAGGGGATCGGCGATCTCATCGAGTTGGTCTCAGGGATGGTGGAGAAGGTGGATCTAGCCAACCTCGATGAAGAGACCCTCTCTAGGCTGCGGCGAGCCAGCCAGAGCGGGGTCGTAGGAGCACCGAGAAGCGTCTACGGCGTCTCGATACAGCGAGGAGTGGGTGGCATCTCCAGGGTGCAGCCCTTCGGCAATATCCGCCGCACCGAGAGAGGCCCTGTCGTTGAGGAGGTGAGGGAGCCCCTCACCGATCTCTTCGAGGAGGATGATCTACTCTTGGTCGTTGCTGAGTTGCCCGGCGTGGAGGAGAAGGAGATACGGATCGAAATCGAGGACGACACTCTCAAATTCTCCTCCACCGGAAAGAGGAAATACGCCAAGGGACTTCCCCTTCCTTTTCCTGTCGACGAGAGCACCATGGAGACCACCTACAAGAACGGCATCTTGGAGATCAAGTTGGGCAAGAGAAGCGAGCCGGATGAGGAGAAAACCGAGTGAGTAAGGCGATCGGCATCGACCTGGGAACCACGAATTCGGTGATGGCGGTGATGGAGGCGGGCAGGCCCATGGTCATCCCCAATACGGAGGGCAGCCGCCTCCTCCCTTCAGTGGTAGCCATCGACGGAAAAGGCGAACGGCTGGTGGGGGAGGTGGCCAAATGGCAAGCCATCATCAATCCCCACAATACGGTCTTCTCCATTAAACGTTTCATGGGGCGAAAATTATCCGATGCTTCTGTGCAATATGACAAGGCGCTGGTGCCCTACGAATTGACCGCTGCCGACAACGGCGATCTCCGGATAGTCATCAAAGGCCGGGGGTACCCACCGCCGGAGATTTCGGCCATGATTCTGCAGAAGTTGAAACGCGATGCCGAGATGTACCTGGGCGAGCCGGTCACTCGGGCGGTGATCACCGTGCCAGCCTACTTTAACGATAGCCAACGCCAGGCAACTAAAGAGGCGGGGCGAATAGCCGGGCTCGAGGTATTGCGCATCATCAACGAGCCCACCGCCTCGGCTCTAGCCTATGATTTTCCCCACGAGAAGCGGGAGACCATCGCCGTCTACGACCTGGGCGGGGGAACCTTCGATATCTCCGTCCTAGATCTGAGCGCTGGCGTCTTCGAAGTCCTCTCCACCAGCGGCGATACCCATCTGGGTGGGGATGACCTAGACAGAAGGACCATCGAATGGCTCTGCGATGGTTTCTTGGAGGAGGAGGACATCGACCTGCGAGAGGACAGGGTAGCCTTGCAAAGACTCAGGGTAGCAGCAGAGCAGGCCAAGATCGAACTCTCGGCCGCGCAGCAGGCCCAGATCGATCTACCCTTCATTGCTAGAGATGGCAATGACCCCAAGCATCTCAATGTCACCCTCAGCCGCTCGAAATTAGAGCAGTTGGTGGGCGATCTGATCGAGAGGACCATCGAGCCCTGCTGGCAAGCGTTGGCGGATGCTGGTCTCAGGGTTTCTGATGTGGATCATGTGATCCTGGTGGGCGGTCAGACGAGGATGCCTCTCGTGGTGCGTACCGTTCGTGAACTCTTCGGGAAGGAGCCCCACCGGGATATCAACCCCGATGAGGTAGTTGCGCTGGGAGCCGGTATCCAAGCCGGGGTTTTGACCGGCGATGTGAAAGGGGTGCTCCTCATCGATGTCACCCCCTTGACGCTGGGCATAGAGACCTCGGGCGGCGTGGCCAGCCCCCTCATCCCGCGCAACACCACCATCCCCACTCGCAGGAGCCAGGTCTTCACTACTGCCAGGGATGACCAGAGTAGTGTGGAGATACACGTGATGCAGGGCGAGCGGGCCATGGCCGTGGAGAATATGACCCTGGGTCGCTTTGTCTTGGAAGGTATCCACCCCGCGCCGCGCGGCGAGCCCAAGATCGAGGTCACTTTCCAGATCGACGCCGACGGCATCTTGCAGGTTACTGCTCAGGACCAGGCCACAGGTAAGGAACAGCAGATCACCGTCGCCGCTTCCAGCGGCCTCTCAGAGAAGGAGATCAAGTGCATGGTCAAGGAGGCGAAGGAGTACGCCGAGCGGGACAGAGAGCGACGCGAGGAGATCGAGATCCTCAACCGAGCCGACAGGCTGGCCTACCGCGCCGAGAAGACGTTGCAGCGGTATGGCGATGACGTGCCGCCAGCCGTCAGGAGGGAGATGAAGAGCAAGGTAGCGGCTCTGCGCGAGGCGCTGAAGGAAGGAGAGATCCCTGCCGTGAAGAACGCCTGGCAAGGGCTAATTGAGACGGCAGAGAAGATCGCGGCTTGGCTTGATGAGGAGCCGATGGAAATAGCACCGCCTCTAGATAGATGAGATGGAGGATGAGGGCATGGCAGAGGAGGCCAAGTATATTTACGGAGTGATCCAGAACGGAGGGAGAAGGACCTTCGGCTCTATTGGTATAGGTGGACGGGGAGATGAAGTGTATGTGGTCCCCTGTCAGGATTTGGCTGCGGTGGTCAGCGATTGCCCAGCCATAGATTACAAGGCGGTAAAGGAGAAGGAGAAGATAGTCCGTGATCTGGCGGCACATCAACGCGTGACCGAAGAGGTCATGAAGCACTGTTCCATCCTACCCATGAAGTTCGGCACCATGGTGGAGGAGGAGAAGGAGGTGGAAAGCGTATTGCGTCAAGGGTATTTCAACCTCAAGGAGGCTCAGGCCGCCTTCCAGGACAAGGTTGAGGTAGAAGTGGTGGTCACCTGGGACCTCACTTCCGTCTTCCAGGAAGTTGGCAACGAGGAGCCCATCGCCAAATTGAGAGCCAAGACGGAGGGTAGACCGGGCTTAAGAGGACTAAACGATAGGATCAACCTGGGCAAGATAGTATATGAATCTCTATCTCGCAGGCGGGAAGATCATCAAAGAGAGATAGTTGAAGTTCTCGCTAACTGTTCCATCGATAGGCAAAAGAACGCTCTCATGGATGATAGTTTTGTGATGAACGTGGCCTTTCTCATCGATAAGGAGCGACAGGATGAGTTCGATGAGAGGCTTGAGGAGTTGGATAAGGGAATGGGTGGCGCTTTGAACTTCCGACGCATCGGGCCCCTGCCTCCCTATAGTTTTGCCACCATCGAGGTGCGGCCTATGACTCACCAAGAGGTCAAGGGGGCCAGGGAGTTATTGGGCCTGGGTGAGAAGGCCAGCCTAGGGGAAATAAAGGAGGCCTACTATGACCTGGCTCAGGAGTGTCACCCTGATGCCCAGCCGGACGGCAATGCAGGAGAGCGCTTTACCCAAATCGCCCAGGCCTATGAGTTGCTAAAGAGCTACTGTTTGGGACAGGCAGCGGCCCAAGGAATCACCTCTAAGAAGGCAGCTGCCGAGTATTCTTGCTCCTTTACTCCGGCGGCCATTGAGGAAGGCGTTCTGGTCACCATCAAGCGTTTGGGGAGAGAGACCTGATGAGCCACGGCTCCGATGACGGGAGAATGATATATCTGTATTGCTTAACCCAGAGCCATGGGGAGGCCCCTTTTCGCCTATCGGTCGAGGGGATCGGCGGCCGGGACGGTGAGGTCTACAGCATCCCCTTCCTCGATCTGGCCATGGTAGCCAGCGACTCGCCTCAAGATGAATATGAGACTACTCGCCACAATACTGTGCACCATCAATTAGTTTGCGAGGAGGTCCTGAATCACGGCTTCGCTGTTCTCCCGGTCAGATTCGGGACGGTATGCAAGCCCACTCGGGGCAAGAGTAGCGCCGAGGAGAAGATCAAGAAGTTGCTCAGGCGAAGGTATGGCGAGTTTCATTCCCTGCTGGGGGAGATGGAGAACAAAGTCGAGCTGGGGCTGAAAGTCTTTTGGAAGAAGGAGCGTCTCTTCCAAGAGATCGCGGCTGAAAACCAAAATATACGAGAGATGCGGGATCGCATCGCCGCCAACCTCTCGGGGGCATTGTCGACCCACTACGAGAGACTGCAACTGGGTACCAGGGTCTATAACGAGATAGAGAATAGGAGGGACATTGAGGCTAGGAGGCTGGCGCGGGCTCTCAGTCCCCTGGCCGAGAGGTACGAAACCAACAAAGTCCTCACCGATGTGATGATCCTCAACGCTGCCTTCCTGGTTCATCACTCCCGAGTGGAGGAATTTGATGCCAAAGTCAACGAATTAGATAGGAGATATAGTGATAGGATGACCTTCAAGTATGTGGGCCCCGTGCCTCCCTTTAACTTTGTGGAACTGGTCGTGCACTGGGAAGAAGACGAGGAGTGACGGCGTTGCATAGAAAGTGCCCTCCAGCGAGGCGTTCAATAGGAGGTGAGAATCATGGCCAAAAACGGCAGTGAAAAAGAGGAGATGGGGCACCGTACAGTGTGCTTATTGTCGGGGCAAGGACGCCTTCGGACTCCTACACGGCTAGTCACAACAGCCGCAAAGGCGGGGGCAACGTAGCCGAAGGAGAAGGGAATGTAGCCATGTTCCTCATATCATGGTTGGAACACCAATTGCTTAAGACGGTGGGTAAGGTGCTGGCTGTGCCAGTGACTGTACCGATCAAATCTGCAAGTTGGCTGCTCGAGCAGATCCATGGAGAAGCAGAGGCAGAGCAACTCAATGAGGACCGCGTCAGGCAGCAGTTGATGGAGTTGGAGATTCGCTACGAGGCGGAAGAGATCGGGAAGGAGGAGTTCCAGGCCCAAGAGGAGGAGTTGCTGGAGCGGTTGAACGCCATTCGCGAGCGCAAGAAAGATGAGCAGTTTGAGAAAGACGAGACCTGGTGGCGCAGGGTATTCTCCGAGGGGTTCAAGTAGCAGCGAAAGGGATCGAACTTCCCATTTCACTTAGGGCCTTGACATCAGGGATCAAGTTCCCGATCAGGGAGAGATTCGACAGGGAGGGAGGATAGAGGATGGTTAAGCAAAAAAGGGCAGAGGGCTCAGTCCTAGAGCAGATCGCAGCCACTCGCAGAGTGGCGATACTGAAGGACTCTATCAAGCAGGAGGAAGACGGGCATTACAGCGAAGCGATCGATGGATACCGACAGATCATCGACCAACATCATGGCACCCCAGAGGAAAAGGAGGCCAGAGAAAGGATGCTGGACCTGGCCCGCCTCTTCCAGAGCAAAGGGCAAAGTTATCGAGCGAGGCACCTTTTCTGGCTCTTGGAGCAACTCTATACACCTCAGAGATTCAAGAACATAAAGGAATTACGCCGGGCGCGAGTTAAAGAGATACTGGATGAGATCCACGCCGAAAAGCGTGCTGAGGAGGAGAGAAGGGCTAGAGTAGAAGCTGAAGGCTTGTAGGGGTTTTGGTCGTCGGGCGCGATCCCCTATGCCATGTCTAGACCTAATAGCGATCTTGGGCTAGGCTACCGAGGCCTTTCAACCACCGTAGGTTTTGGCGAGCCCCGAGAAATCGAGTCTGAGCAGCAAAGCCCTGGGGCATCGCTCATAGACAAAGACTCTTATGGAAGGAGAGAGGCAAATTGGCCAAACAATATGTGGAGCCGGACCGACGTGGGAGCCTCATCGATGTTATAGACACCATCCTGGACAAGGGCTTGGTGATCAACGCCGACATCACCGTCTCGGTAGTGGGTGTAGAGCTCTTGGGCATCAAAATAAGGGCCGCCTTGGCCTCCTTTGAGACCGCAGCCAGACACGGCCTGGAGTTCCCTTCAGGGACCAACATACAAACGCCAGCCTGGGCCGAGGCCCAAATCTCCAAGGAAGAATGTCCCCAGTGCAGCAAACGGGTGGCAGCGGAGGAGTTGCTGGAGGTGGGCTGTCCTTGGTGTGGTTGGGTTAGCGCTCGGGCTGAAGCCAAGGCCCTAGAGGCCTAAGAAGCGACATCACTAGCCAGATGTCACTGAGCGCCTCTACCGAGGCTCTTATGTTCGTTAGCAAGAGGCGATGAGATGGTATTTATGGAGCCCTTCTGGATCCTGATAGATCTGATCTCGGGAGAGGCCAGGAAAGAGGACGAGAGGAGGGGGGACCCGAGATACGTGAAATGTCTCCACTGCGGCGGCCTGGTGTTGAAAAGCGAGGTTAGAAGGAGAGGAGGTTGCTACCTCTGTGGCTGGGTACCGGGGGCTGAAACGGTACGAAAAGAGGAAAGGGCTTTGAGGGTGAGATGCCCCCAATGTGGCCGCCCGGTGCTGAAAAGCGAACTCATCAAAAGGGGGTGTTATCTCTGCGGCTGGAGGTGACATCTCCCGAATAGGGAGTGGTCGCCAACCGGCGGCGCTCTCACCACGCAGAATTAGGTTAAGGGACGACATTGGAAGCAAAAACCGTTCTACTGCCATCGAGTTACAGCAAGGCTACCCTGGTAGACCTACTGGATAGGGTCTTGGAGAAAGGGCTGGTGATTAACGCCGATATCATCATCTCCGTGGCCGGCATACCGTTGTTAGGGGTTAACCTGAGAGCGGCTCTGGCGGGCATGGAGACCATGCTGGAATATGGGCTGATGCGCGAGTGGGACGAGCGCACCCGTGAATGGGAGCGGAAACATATCGAAAAGAGGGGACCGCACCTATTGGCTGAAGAGGAGATCCTCTTACTGATGTATGGGGCCCATTGGCATAGCAAAGGCATCTACCGCGCTTGGCGGCCTGGACACCTCTACCTCACCAACAAGAGGCTATTTCTGTTTCGCAGCGAGCCTGGGGAGATGCTCTTTGAGACCCCCCTGGAGAAGATCAAAGCCTTGGCTATCCGGAGAGAGACTCACTTCACGGGCATCGAAAGAGATATGGTTTACGTCGCTCTCAACCCTGAAAGGCTAGCCTACCTCTGCGCTGAGAGGCCAAGGGAACTTCAAGAGGCCATTCGCAGGAGAATAGAGGCCTTAGGCCTTCCCTTGGATGAGAGCCCTGGGCTTTCTCCCCTCGATGCGGAGATAGATGGGCTCCTTGGGGAAGATGAGATAACCGCTGAAGCCAAGATGTGGTATCAACTCCCCCCCTCTGGCATCAGGGGAGAGAGATGGGGACCAGGTCGGTTGTATCTGACCAATAAGCGTCTCTTTTGGCGGTGCCATGAGGATCGCAAGATACCATTCGAGATCCCCCTCGCCGAGATAAGGGGGGCCAGGATGGAGAGGAGGGATCTAGGAGGGCTGATAAGGGAAAGGCCTGTTCTTTGCCTCTCTTACGGAAACCCCTTGGGCGCGAAAAGGGCTCTCTTTGTGGGGGATGATCTGACCGAGTGGGAGAAGGCCATCAACCGCATCGTTGGGGAGATGGAGAGCTGTCCTCGTTGTGAACGCCGTGCTCCTACAAGACGGTTGTTAGAGAGGGGATGTCCTGACTGTGGCTGGGTGAGTCCCTGCCGGAGAGACGAAGCCTCGCCCCCGTTGGCGAGATAGATGGGGCAGGAGGGGGAATCATGGCTGGCATAGTCGACCTCGACGAAGATAATTTCAAACACGGGATCTTGGGACTGGTCATCACTCTGGTGGAGATAATAAGGGATACCCTCAAGTTGCAGGCTTTCAAGCGGATAGAGGGTGGGAGCCTCACTGAGGAAGAGATCGACAGGTTAGGACGAGCGCTTTCAGATCTCGATATGGCCCTTGATCAGATAAAGGAGGAGCAAGGGATAGCCGACACGGTTCAAAGCGTGAGAGATGGCTTGGATGAGATCGTGGACGAGATCTTAGATAAGATGGTAAACCCCCTGGGGTGGGCGGAGGAGTTCGAAAAGGAGGTGCAAAGATAAAGTGGCCCGGACCTTCCTCCTCTCCTCGAAGGCGAGCAAATCCTCCTCCACCAGCAAAGGGGTTATCTCTCCAGAGGCTCCTGGAGATTGGGCTACCTCTACCTGACGGATTAAAGGCTCCTCTTTCGTCGGAGGAAAGAGGTGCGGGGTGTGATGAGGGCTGATGATGTCGTTTAAGGAGATCGGGGAAGAGGATCTGAAGAGGGTCGTCGAGGCTTTGGACCCGGCAAGTGCCCAGATGGTCTGGTATCTCTGGGAGCATAGACATGCCAAGATAGAAGAGTTAAGAGAGGTGTTGGGCGAATCCTCTCACATGAACGTCTTGGTGCGAATCAAGGAGACGATAAACCCCACAGCCTGCAAGATAGTAGGCAGGCCGATCTTGGTCTTTGAGAAGGGGAGGATAGACCGCTCTAGCGGGGAGAGGATCCTTCATAGTTGGTGGTTGAACAGAGATTCTGAGAGGAGGCAGATAGAGGGGGAGAAGTTGGTGGATATCTTTGACGAAGGGGACCATATCTTACTCATCGTGGAACTGGTCGGTTTTGATGAAAAAGGTATCCAATTGGCCGTAGAGGATGAGACGCTTGTGTTGAAGGCGGAAGCCCCTGGCCGAAGTGTGCAGGAGGAGATACCCCTTCCTCCCCAGGTTGATGGCCAAAGGTTTGAGATGACCTATCGCAATAACATGTTGCAAGTCAGGTTTGAGAAGGAGCAAGCAAGATGAATACCCCTTTAGAGAGAGAGCGACAAGCCAGGTATATATACGGCGTTATTCCCCGCCTAGATAAAGAGAGCCTTGGCCCAATCGGCATCAGGGGAAATACGGTCTACCCCATCTCCCATAGGGAGTTAAGCGCCCTGGTTCACGACTGCTCGCCGGAACCGTATCGTGGAGATGAGGAGGAGGTCAAAGAATGGGTAGCGGCTCATGCCGCGGTAGTCGATGCTGCCTGGGCAGAGGCTGAAACCGTGTTGCCCATGAGTTTCGATGTCATCGTCAAGGGCGATGAGGAAAGGAGCGCTGAGGAAAACGTGCGAAAGTGGCTGGAGGAGGGGTATGCGACGCTGAAAGCCAAATTGGAGGAGTTGAGAGGTAAGGTTGAGCTGGGCGTTCA
>CAYUAM010000002.1:0-23651 GCA_964442805.1 uncultured Anaerolineales bacterium
CCCTTGACGATGAGCCAAAGCCCCTGGCGGGTCAATTTCCTTCCCCTTTGATTGAGGAAGAGGGCCCCCTCCTTGGGGTCCTTGAGGAAGGCGGTGCGGCCCTTATCCAGATATTCGCGCACGGCCTCCACCGCCTGGGCGTGGATGGGGATTATCCGCTCTTTGGAACCCTTGCCGAAACAGCGCACCGAGGCCGAGGCCAGGTTCACGTCATCCAGGGTGAGGGAGACCAACTCGGAGGCCCTCATCCCCGTGGCGTAGAGCAACTGCAAGATGCCATGGTCGCGGATCCCGCGAGCATCGCTTCTTTTGGCTGGCTGGGCCAAGAGCCCCTTCACCTCCTGGAAAGAGATGGCCCTGGGCAGCCGCTTCTCCACTCGCGGGGAGTCCAGGGTGGCGGTGGGGTCGTCCCGGATCAAACCCTCCCGCACCAGGTAATGAAAGAAGGATTTGATGGCCGCTACCTTGCGAGCCACGGTGGCGGAGGCGTACTCCTTCTGGCCCTTCAGGTGCATGATGTAGGAGATGATGTCGGATTTCTCCACCCCCTCCCAGACCCATCGCCGACCCTGGGCTACCCCCTCCAGATAGCCACGAAATTGATACAGGTCGATGCGATAGGCGGAAAGGGTATTGGGGGAGTAGCCCTTCTCCGCGGAGAGGTGGGTCAAGAACCCCTCTATCCTCTCCCCCCTCTCTAACTCATCCCAAGCCGTGGGGAATGCCCCTTTCTTTTCCATAGGCCTTTCCTCCCTCATGTTGGCCCCATTCTATCACAACTTTCCATAAAATCAAGGCTTGGGACAACTCTACAACAAAGTTTTCCCGCCTGCAACTGTCTCACCTCTTTCCGAACGAGATCGCCCAGCGATGGTGGTTAGTTAGGGGAGCGGCTAGAAGATGGCCATGGCATCGCCGAAACTGTAGAAGCGATACTCTCGCTCGATGGCTTCCTGGTAGGCCCGATCTATCAACCCCTTTCCGGCGAAGGCGGCCACTAGGAGGAGGAGGGTGGAGCGAGGAAGGTGGAAGTTGGTGACCAAGCCATCCACTACCCGAAAGGGGTAGCCGGGGTAGATATAGAGGTCAGTCCACCCCTGGAAGGGGGCCACCTGGCCTTCTCGCCCAGCCGTCTCCAGGAGGCGCACCGTGGTGGTCCCTATGGCTATCACCCGCTTCCCTTCCCTTTTGCCTCGCTCGATGGTTTCGGCCACCTCTGCCGAGAGTTGGCCATACTCCGCCTCCAGGGAGTGTTCCTCCACCTCCACCGTCTGTACCGGCCGGAAGGTGCCAGGGCCTACGTGCAAGGTCACGAAGAGGAAGTGGATGCCCATCTCCCTTATCCTCTCCAGCAGTTGAGGGGTGAAGTGGAGCCCTGCCGTGGGGGCGGCCACCGACCCCTCACTACGGGCGTAGATGGTCTGGTACCGTTCCTCATCTCGCAGGGGCTCGTGGATATAGGGCGGCAAGGGGACCACTCCCCAGCGCTGGAGGTCCAGGGGGGCCTCGAACTGAAGCAATTTCTTGCCCCCGGGGAGGGATTCGACCACCTGGGCGCGAACCTTAAGGGAACCGTCCCGGCTGGTGAACTCCACCTCGCTCCCCACCCTCAGCCGTCGTCCCCTGGTCAAGGCTTCCCAAAGACTCTCCCCCCTCTTGTGGGTGAGGAGCAACTCCACCTTCCCCCCGGTAGTCACCTTGCGCCCCAGGAGGCGGGCCGGGATGACCCGGCTGTCGTTGGCCACCAGGATATCTCCCGGCCGGAGGTAGTCGAGGAGGTCCCGGAAATGGCGATGCTCGAGGTTCCCCTCGGCCCGGTTCAATACCATGAGGCGGGAGCCATCTCGAGGCTCCAGGGGGAGCTGAGCGATGAGGTGAGGAGGCACGGGGTAATCGAAATCGGATACCTTCAAGGTCCTACCCCTGTCTGCGGAGGAGCCGCCATATCAGGTTGAGGATCAGGGTGGCTAGCAGACTTAAGAGGAGGCAGGTGGCCAAGGGGATATAGATCTCCGCCTGGCCGCGGCGAAGGTGGATATCTCCCGGGAGCCGTCCCAAAAGGGGGATGCGGCCGGCCATGGTGAAGGCCAGCCCCAGAAGGATGAAGGCAGCCCCCACCACCAGGAGCAGGCGGCCTAAGTTCTCCATCATCTCAGCCTTCCCAACCCTTTCGACGGTAGATGGTCAGGAAACCTCGTAGGCTCTCCTCCTCCGTCCAGGGCCATTCCACCCGCTGGTAGGGTTCGACGCCATCTAAGAAATTTCCGGTGACGATGATGAGGTCGGGCTTTTGCCATATGACGTAATCCAAGTCCAGTTTCTCATGGCCCGGCACCCCTTGGCCCATGGTCTCCACCTTCATATGGGCAGTGTGGAGGTCGTTCACCCCGAACATGTCCAGGGTCTTCAGGCGGGAGTAATAGGGGATCTGCCCCGCCGCATCCACGGCGATGTAAGTATCAGGAGGGACGTTATGGGCCAGCCACCTCCCCATGGCCACTCGGGCCCTGGTGGCCCGGGCCGCCTGGAAGCGTCGGATGAAAAGTTGGTCTTCGCCATGGAAGGAGGAGGCCCAGAAGAGGGCCATGAGGGTAGCCAAAATGGCAACTCCTCCTACCGCCCTCGAGGCTAAGAGCCAAGGATCTCGGCCCTTTAATCGAGAGCGAAGGCTTTCCTCTAGGGCCGATACCCCCTGGGCCACTAGGAGGTAGAAGGGGGGGAGGAGGGGCATGAAGAAGCGCCCCACCGACCAATCCCCTCCCACATAGACGATATAGGCCCCGTAGCAGAGGATGACCGAGGCCAAATAGGTAGAGGTGAACCTTGTCTTCCCTTTCCCCAGCGCCAGGGCCGCTAGTAAGAGGAGGGGCCAACTCAAGTGCACCCCCAAGAAGGTACGCAAATGTCGGAAGCCCCGCTCCACCTGGGCTTGGATGCCTTGGGTGGCCACTTTGGCATAAAAGGTATTGGGCAGGAGGTAACCGTAGTAGTGATAACGCCAGAGGAAATAGGAGCCATATAAGGCCAGGAAGGCTATCGCTCGGGCCAGGTCGCCCTGGGTGAGGAATCGGCGCTCTCTGAGGAGGTGGTAAAGCGTCCCGTGGAGCATGGTCACGGCGAAGACCAGTACCCCCTCCGGACGGGTCATGGCCGCCAAGGCGAAGAGGGCTCCCGAGAGAAACCCCCATCTTACCTCTTCTTCGCTTCGTAGGTAGGCCATCATGGCTGCCCAGAGCAGGAAGGCGAACAGGGCCGTCTCCATCCCCGCC
Organism: uncultured Anaerolineales bacterium; assembly: GCA_964442805.1. Classification (GTDB taxonomy): domain Bacteria; phylum Chloroflexota; class Anaerolineae; order UBA7937; family UBA7937; genus CAYUAM01. The sequence goes on from CAYUAM010000002.1 coordinate 3,270, forward strand.
ACCGACCAGAGGGCGAAGGAGCCGTCCACGGCCAAAAGCAGCATGGCCAGGCTAACCGCCAGCGCCCCCTCTTTCCGGAACCGCCAGATCAATATCAGGGTGCCCACCCCAAATAGGGCTCCCAGGGCCATGGATGCGGGCCCCGGCTCCACCCCCAGATTGATTAAGGGGGCCAGGAGCAAGGTCCAAAGGAAGTTGGTATACCCCTCCACCCGCTCCCCCGGGTTGAAGACTAAGCCGTGTCCGGAGCTCAGATTCTGGGCGTAGCGGAAGGAGATGTAAGCATCGTCCACGGCGTCTCGCCCCAGGGCCTGATAGTAGAAGGCTTGATGGCCCAGGAGGACGAGGATAGCGATGGCCAGGTAGGTGGCCGGCTGCTTAATTAGCCTCTTAGGGTTCAACCTCGCCTCTCCTATGGAGCCTTTCCCATTCGCTGTAGAGGCAACCACAATAATTTTGTCGATAGAGGCCATGCTCCCGGGTCAGGCGGCCCCGCTCCGACCAGCCGTGGCGAAAGTTCTCGAAATGGAACTCCACCCCATGCTCCCTGGCCACCCTCTCCCCGATCTCCCTTATCTGGGCCTGATCTTGATAGGGGCTGATGAGGAGGGTGGTGGTTATGACCTCATACCCTTTCTGGGCCGCTGTCTCTGCCGTCCTCCGCAAGCGCATCTCGTAATCCAGGGGACAGCGCTCCCCCTTGGCCTCATGTCCCGCCACCCGGCGAAGGAATTCTACCACCTGATATTCTGGCCACCAGATCATGGGCAGGCTTACCTTTTGGGCATACTCCTCTGCGCTCTTGCGTCTCCTCTCGTGCTCGGAGAAGGGGTGGATATTGGGGTTGTACCAGAAGCCGGTGACCTCAAACCCCTCCTCCCGGAGGCGCTCGATGGGATAGGTGCTGCAGGGGCCACAACAGATGTGGAGGAGGAGCCTCTTCCCTTTAGCCTGCCCCGACTCGGGGGACGACTCCACTCGGTAGGGTAAGCGTTCAGTTGGGGGGTCCGCCTCGACCATGGTCGCCTTTCCTTCCCTTTTCTATGACCTGGGACCTCATCTTAAAAGAGGGTGGGCTGCTCTTCCTTCTGATAGGGGAGGCCTAGATGCTCATAGGCGAGTTTGGTGGCCACCCGGCCGCGGGGGGTGCGGTCGATGAAGCCCAACTGCAAGAGGTAAGGTTCGTATACATCCATGATGGTATCGGCCTCCTCGCTTATGGCGGCGGCGATGGTCTCGATGCCCACCGGCCCCCCGTTGAATTTGCAGATTATGGCCTCCATGATCTTGTGGTCCAGGGCGTCCAAGCCTCGCTGGTCCACATCCAGGAGGTCCAGGGCCGTGCAGGCCACCTCCTTGTTGATGGCCCCCTCGGCCCGCACCTGGGCATAATCTCGCACCCGCCTCAGGAGTCGATTGGCCACCCGGGGGGTCCCACGGCCTCGCTGGGCGATCTCCCGGCAGCCCTCCTCATCGATGGCCACCCCCAATATCTTCGCCGAGCGCCAAACCACCTGCTCCATGGCCGATGGGCTGTAGAAATCGAGGCGATAGACCACCCCGAAACGGGCCCTCAGGGGCGAGGTCATGAGGGCCATACGGGTGGTGGCCCCTATCACGGTGAAGGGCTTCAGGCGCAAGCGGAGGGTATGGGCCTTCAGCCCCTTGCCCATGATTATATCCAGGCGGCGATCCTCCATGGCCGGGTAGAGCATCTCCTCCACGGGGCGAGGGAGGCGGTGCACCTCGTCGATGAAAAGGATATCTCGCTCCTCCAGCCGGCTCACTATGGCGGCGAAATCCCGCACTCGCTCCACCGCTGGCCCGGAGGTAGTGGTGATCTTCACCCCCGTCTCATGGGCGATGATGTTGGCCAGGGTGGTCTTCCCTAATCCTGGAGGCCCGCAAAGGAGCACATGCTCTAAGGCCTCCCCCCTATTTTGGGCTGCTTCCAGGAATATCCTGAGGTTCTCCTTCACCCTCTCTTGGCCGATGAACTCCGCCAAACATTTGGGGCGGAGGAGAGCCTCCACCGCTATTTCGCTAGGCTCGGGCTGAGGGGAGACGACCCTTTCCACCATTTGACCCTCCAAGTCAAAATTATACCAGAGATGGGAAAGGTAGGGAAGAGAGGAAGTCTGATTCGCCTTTCTGGTAAAATGGCCATAAATGAGATAAAATAATGAAGAAATTCACAAAAAGAGGAGCAAACATACCCTTTTCTGCCTTAAGTCTCATCATCGTCTAGGATGTTGTTCCTCGTGCTTTTGACGGCCGTGTCGAAAAGTAGTATAAATATTTAAATCGTACCTGCGAGCAGGCATCGTTTGCCTAGAAGTTGGGCTGGCAAGCGGTGCCTATTGCTTTCGCCTCAAGGAGGAGGTGGAAATGGTGAAGGAGAAGGAGAGGCTACAGGCGGAGAGGGCACGCATCCTGGAAGAGATCGCCTATCTCAAGGATCTCCTCAAGGGTGAGGTAGAGAACGAGTTGGAAGAGGGCGACCCCGGTCTATATGAGCGGGAGAAGAACCTGGCCCTCCTTCAGAACCTGGAATACAGGCTGGAATCGATCGACTACGCCCTTCGCTTAATAGAGAAGGGGAGTTATGGGATCTGCGAGGTCTGTGGGGAGAAGATCGATCCCGCCCGACTGAAGGCCGTCCCCCACGCTACCCTCTGCATCAAATGTCAGGCCAAGAAGGAGAGGGGAGGGTGAAGCGGCCGCCGCCCCTCTCCCCATGACTCGGTTTGCCTTTTGGCGGTCCTTGCCGTATAATAATTATGAATGGTGCCTTGAGGTGAGCAGTGGCACCAAACAATCGCGCCGTAAGGGCCTTTTTTTTGCCCGAAGGTAGGAGGGTAGATGGCTAAACTCACGGAGATCCGTTGGCACGGTCGAGGTGGCCAGGGAGTGGTCACCGCGGGCAAGATGCTGGCCGATATGGCCCTGGAGAGTGGCCTCTATTTCCAGGCTTTCCCGGATTATGGCCCGGAGCGAGCGGGAGCTCCGGTGCGAGCCTTCACCCGCTTGAGCAAGGAACCTATCCATATCCATTGTCAGATCGAGGAGCCCGATGTGGTGGTGGTGCTGGATCCCACCCTCTTGGGCACCATAAACGTGGTGGAGGGGTTGAAGGAGGAGGGCGTCCTCCTGGTCAACACCGATCGCAGGCCAGCCCAGGTGAGGGAAGAGACGGGGTTCAAGTCGGGGAAGGTCTTCACCGTCGATGCCTCTCGCATAGCCATGGATACCTTGGGGCGGGAGATCACCAACACCCCCATGTTGGGTGCCCTGGTGAAGGCTACAGGGTTGGTGGCCATAGAAGACCTGGTGGAGGAGACCCGTCATCGGTTCGGGTCCAAGTTCGGCTCCCAGGTGGCCCAGCAGAATATAGAGGCCATCCAGCGGGCCTATCAAGAGGTGCAGGAGGGTTAGATGGTGAAACTAGACGCCGGTTGGAAAGAGGTCCCCCGGGGAGGGCTCATCCTGGAGGCCGGCAACGCGGTGGAATATTTGACCGGGGAGTGGAGGGCCCAGCGGCCGGTCCTCGACCCTCAAAAGTGCATAAATTGCCTTACCTGTTGGATATTCTGTCCCGACGCTTCTATCGTGGTGAGAGAGGGAAAGATGGTGGGCTTCGATTTGGAGCACTGCAAAGGGTGCGGCATCTGTTCTCAGGTCTGTCCCAAGAAGGTCCAGGCCATCACCATGGTGGAAGAGAGCAAGTTCGCGGAGTAGGAGGCCAGATGGGCAAATATGAAGCGTTAGATGGAAATTCGGCCATAGCCGAGGCTATGCGTCAGATCAACCCCGATGTGGTGGCCGCTTATCCCATCACCCCCCAGACCTCCATCGTGCAGACCTTCTCCGAATTCGTGGCCGATGGGGAGGTGGATACGGAGTTCATCAACGTAGAGAGCGAGCATAGCGCCATGAGCGCCTGCATCGGTGGGGCGGCCGCCGGGGGGCGAGTCATGACTGCCACCTCCTCCGCCGGGCTGGCCTTCATGTGGGAGGTGCTCTATGTGGCCGCCTCCACCCGCTTGCCCATAGTCATGCCGGTGGTGAACCGGGCCCTATCGGCCCCCATCAACATCCATTGTGACCATTCTGACTCCATGGGGGCGCGAGATGCGGGGTGGATACAGATCTTCTCCGAGAACCCCCAGGAGTGTTATGACAACACCATCCAGGCGGTACGCATCGCGGAGGCGCCGGAGGTCCGCTTGCCGGTGATGGTCATGTCCGACGGGTTCGTTACCAGCCATGGGGTGGAGAGGGTTAAGATCGAGGATGACCGAGCGGTGAAGGAGTTCATCGGTCCCTACCGGGCGGAGCACCCTCTCTTAGATGTGGATCACCCGGTCACCTATGGTCCCCTGGATTTCTACGACTTCTATATGGAGCACAAGCGGCAGCAGGTGGAGGCCACCAAATATGCCAAAGAGGCGGTAGTGGAGGTGGGGAAAGAGTTCGGCCAGGCCTTCGGTCGTCATTACGGCCTCTTGGAGCCCTATCGCCTGAAAGATGCCCAAGTGGCGGTAGTGGTCCTCTCCTCCACCGCGGGGACGGCTCGCCAAGTGGTAGATGATCTGCGCCAGCGGGGGTTGAAGGTGGGGATGCTCAAGCCCCGTTGCTTCCGTCCCTTCCCCGCCCAGGAGATGGCCCAAGCCCTCCAAGGGATGGCCGTGGTGGGGGTTATGGACCGCTCCGACTCCTTCGGGGCCATGGGGGGGCCGCTGTTCTTAGAGATATGTGCCGCCTTCCAGATCTATGGAGTGAAGGCCAAGGCGGTGGATTATATCTTCGGCCTAGGCGGTCGGGACACAACCCCCCATCAGATCCAGCAGGTCTTCTGGGACCTTTTGGAGATCGCGGAGAGGGGGGAGGTGAAGCAACTCACCGCCTACCTTGGGGTGCGGGAATAGGAGAGAAGAATGGCTACGCCTTTGAAACTTAAAGAGTTGTCTGAGAGAGAGGAGAGGTTGACCCCTGGCCATCGCCTCTGCGCCGGTTGTGCCGCTCCCATCGTCGTCCGGCAGGTGCTCTTGGCCATTGATGAGCCGGTGGTGGCCTCCAACGCTACCGGCTGCTTGGAGGTGAGCACCACCATATACCCCTTTACTGCCTGGCGGATCCCTTGGATCCACAGCGCCTTCGAGAACGCCGCCTCCACCTTGAGCGGCGTAGAGGCCATGTATCGTTCCCTGGTGAGGCGGGGGAAGATGGAGGAGCGGGGGATCAAATTTGTGGCCTTTGGTGGGGATGGGGGCACCTACGATATTGGCATCCAGGCCCTCTCCGGGGCCTTAGAGCGGGGCCACAGGATGCTCTATGTCTGCTATGACAACCAGGCCTACATGAATACCGGCATCCAGCGCTCCGGGGCCACCCCCCGTGGCGCTTGGACCACCACTTCTCCGGTGGGAAAGGTGATACCGGGCAAGCCCCAATATCGCAAGGACCTCACCGCCATCGTGGCCGCCCATGGCATACCCTATGTGGCCCAGGCCTCGCCCCATCTGTGGCGCGACCTGATGACCAAGGTGCGCAAGGCGGTGGCCGCCGATGGCCCCTCCTTCATCAACGTCCTCTCTTCCTGCAACCGGGGTTGGCGCCACCCCACCGACCAGACCATGGAGATCACCGGCTTGGCCGTGGATAGTTGCTTTTGGCCCCTCTACGAGGTGGAGAAGGGAGAATGGAGGCTGACCTATAAGCCTAAGGAGAAATTGCCGGTGGAGGAGTTCTTGCGGCCTCAAGGTCGCTTCCGTCACCTCTTCCGGGAGGAGAACAGACATATCATCGAGGAACTCCAAGAGGAGGTGGATCGCCACTGGGAGGAGTTGCTCAAGCGCTCCGGGGAGGCGTGAGTCGAAGGGGCAGGAACGGGATTCCTGCCCCTTTTTATGAGGAGGGGAGGATGGCGGTCATAGTCTCCAAACATCCCTTGATCAAGCACAAATTGACCCTCTTGCGTGACACCAAGACCGAGCCCAAGAAGTTCCGAGAGTTGGTGAGGGAGGTATCCATCCTTTTGGCCTATGAGGCCACGGCCGACCTGGGGTGGGAGGAGGTAGAGGTAGAAACCCCCATGGCCAGGGCTAAGGGTCATCGGCTCAGGGAGAAGATAGGCTTGGTGCCCATCCTGCGGGCTGGCCTGGGCATGGTAGAGGGGATCTGGGAGATGATGCCCACTGCCGAGGTGTGGCATATCGGCCTCTATCGGGACCACGAGACCTTGCAGCCGGTGGAGTACTACTCCAAACTTCCCGTCCACCCCACGGTGCAGGTCTGTCTCATCTTGGACCCCATGTTGGCCACAGGCGGCTCGGCGGTGGCCACGGCGGGGATCCTCAAGAGGTGGGGAGCCAAGAGGATAAAGTTCGTGGGCATCATCGCCGCCCCGGAGGGGGTGCGGCGGCTCTCGGAGGCTCATCCCGACGTAGATATACATCTCGCCGCCACAGACGACTTTCTTACCGGCGAGCCGGAAAAGCCGGGCGACCCTCCGGCCGGCTATATCGTTCCCGGCTTAGGAGATGCCGGAGATAGACAGTTCGGCACAGCGTAGGGGTCGATTCCCGCCGCCGAATCTTGACAGAGGCCACCTGACCCCCTAGAATAGGGGCTCAGGCCTTTGGCTTCTTTCTCAGCGAGGTAAGGTGGTCTATCTTATTATCCTCTTCGTGCCCTTCCTATTGGCTTTGCTTCTAGCCCCCTTGGTGGAGCGGTTGGCCAGGCGCTTCGGCTTCGTGGACTATCCGCGCCAACCTACCCATCTCCATCCGGTCCCCACCCCTCGTTTAGGAGGGGTGGCCCTTTTCTTGCCCTTCCTGGTGGCTGTGCTCCTCTCTTTGGTCTTGGTGGAGCGGAAAGACCCCATGGAGATTCGTCGCCTGAGCGGAGTGGTGGTGGGCTCGCTGGTGGTCTTACTCATGGGGGTCTACGACGACAAGCGAGAACTCTCCCCCTGGCCCCAGTTATTGGCCCAGTTGGTGGCGGCGGGGATAGCCATCTCTTGTGGCGTCACCATCCTGGAGGTGTCGAGCCCCTGGGGTGGCCCCATCCGTTTCCCTCCCTGGTTCGCCATCATCTTCACCCTCTTTTGGATGGTGGGGATGGTGAACACGGTCAACTGGCTGGATGGCTTGGACGGCTTAGCCGCAGGGATCACGGTCATCGCCTCCCTGGTCTTCTTTGCCCACAGCAACCGCTTGGGGCAGGAAAGCATCGCCCTATTGCCCTTGGCCCTGGCCGGCTGCGCCTTGGGCCTCTTGCCTTATAATTTCTACCCAGCCCGAATATTCTTGGGCACCTCTGGGGCGGTATTCCTGGGCTTCGCCTTGGGGAGTCTCTCCATCATCGGCGGGGCCAAGGCGGCCACCGCCCTACTGGTCCTGGGCATCCCTATCCTGGATGTGGCCTGGCAGATCATCAACCGCCTCCGCCATGGCCGTTCCCCCTTCCTAGCGGACCGGGGTCACCTCCACCACCGCCTTCTGGATCTGGGGATCTCCCAGAGACGGGTGGTCCTTCTATATTTTGCCCTTTCGGCGGCTGCTGGAGGGCTGGCTCTCGTCCTCCCTCCAGGGCAATATAAACTCTACGCCCTTATCATCTTGGGGATGGTTGGCGGTGGCATAATACTCTTCGCCACGCGAGGGTTAACTTCTAAGGCCTCCTAGATTAGGGGAGCCTCACTTTAGTCAAGGTCAGGCTATCGCCCAGGGCTCGATCTCCGTCTCCCCTGACCTCTAACCTGGCCCCCGTGGCTTCATCATAGAGGCCAATGAGGAGGCTATACTCGCCCGCAGGGATGTTCTCGGGGATGAGTAGGCCGTAGTGGTCCTCGATTTGCTGGCCCTTCGTCCAGGTTGAGGTAGCCCTATATCCATCTTGGGGCTTGGCATCCCGCTGAGCAACGATTTGCCCGCGGTCATTGACAAGGTGAACGAAGACCACGTAATCTTCTTGAGGGGAGGCGTTGGCTCGCCAAAGGAAAGATACACGCAGCACCTGATTATGAAGCCCCTCCTCAAGGTACCACCCCACAAGTTCGATGGCCGAGCCAAAGCGATAGGTTACTTCTTGAAATTCCTTCACCTGGGATGGGGTAGCGTAGAGGCTGAGCCTGAAGTCGTCCAACCACCGATCCGAGGCCTTATAAGCCCTCTGCGCTAACCACTTTTCGATCCCATTGGGGGGATGGGCAGGAGGTATACCTGCCGTGACCAGCCAGAGGCGCGGATGGCGCGAGAAAATGGTATTTAGAAGGGGGATCGCCTCCTCCAGGGGCGGCTCATCGAGGGAGAACCCGTAGATGGGGAGATGCCCCTTGTACCGGTTCATGGGGATCTGATAGTGGTAAGGGGTTATGGTGAGGATGGCGTCTCCAGGTCGATGATGGGCCTCGATATGAGCCAAACTGGCGAGATAACCTGGAGCGGGGTCACCATTTAAGGGGTGAAGGTAATAGCGGTTTAGGGCAAAGCCCGTGACCAGAATCATCATAACCGGGGAAAGAATACCCAGACCCCTGGTCACCCTGCTCTCCCCCCGGTGAAGGACGACCAGGAGATAGAGACCGGCCAAGAGGAGGCAGAGGAGAGATGCTCCCAGGGCGGGCCAGTCTATGGCCTCCGCCCTCAGCCAAGCCAGGTCGCTATTCCAGCGCGCCAAGAGGCGAACCTGCCCTAGGAGGGGCGAAAGAGAAAAGAGGCTCATCCATGGCGGGCCATGGGGGACGGGAGGTACCTCCGGAGGGGAGAAATCCTGCCGCAGTTTCGCCTCCCAGGTTACGTAGTTTGTGCTTATGGCCAAAACTTGTATCCCGATGGAGAGGAGCCCCCCAAACGAAAGTCCTAATCTGGGCCAGAGGGACCTTTGGTTGAGGGCTCTCTCCGCCGTGGGGGCTAGAAGGAGCACCAAAAGGGGAAGAAGGGGCACGAGAAAACGGGGCCCCCAGGCGAAGCCCCCCACCACATCCACCAGCGGGAGAAGAAATACAGATAGACCAGGCTCACAGATATGATGAACAAGCCCTCCCCTTTATGCTGCCTTAAGAAAAGGGGGGCGGATAAAAGAGAGATGAAAAGTATCGGCGCGTAGAGAAAAAGGCCCTTATAAGGGCTGAAGAGCAGCCCATAGAGTCCTAGCCCGAGAGGGGTGGAGAATCCCTCTCCCTGGGCGAAGTGATAACCCGTCTCCAGGAGGTTCCCGAACCTGGCTAAGTTGTATAGGCCTATCAGCAGACACCAAAGGCCCAGAGGCAAAAGGAAGGCCAGTAAGCCTTTCCCCCTTTCCTCGCTCGGTTGCTTCTTCAGGAGGTAAAAGAGGAGGAAAAAAGGAGCCAAGGCCAGGTTGAGCGCTACCGTCGTCGCGGCCAAGCCCAAGAAGAAGCCCGCCAGAAGAGGGGGCTTGAGGCCTTTAGTCGTGGCAGGAGGAAAGAGGTAATAGATGGCTAGGAGGAGAGCCAAGGCCGAAAGAGGTTCCCCGAAGAAGGTCTTGGCATAGGGCCAGGCCATTGTGCCCAAGCCGAAGAGAAGGGCCAGGGTAAGCCCAGTTCCTTTGCCATAACCCAGGCGCACTGTCCAGAGGAAGAGGAGGAGTGCCGTGGCCGCGGTGAGGAGGGGGTTTAGGAGCATTGTCACTTGTAAATTGCCCACCCATGGGAGAAGCATCCCCAGCCAGTAGAGGGGGACGGCCAGAAGGGAGGGCCCCAGGCCCTTTTTAGAGAAGACATCGCCTCCCAGGCCGAAGCTCCCCAGCCTGGCGGCTGGGGAGAGGGCCCATTGAGACCAGACAATTTGATTGGTGTCGAAGGCCTCGCGCTTGGCCAGGTTCTCTGTGACACAGAATGGGGAGATCTCGTCGATAATGTGTAGCCAGCCGCTATAACTGAGTAGATAGATAGCGTATAGAAAAAGGAAGAGCGCAAGGGCAATGGCCTTGGTTTCCCTTTTCATCTATATTCCACCCATTAGCAATGATATCACAGGCCAGGGCTAGAAAGAATAAGGCCATATGCTTAAAGCAATGGCCGTTTTGATTCCGATATGGCCTCGCCCGTTCATCCTAGGGCTCACCTATCTGTCTTGACACCATAAGATTTCCTCCCTGGTATACTGGTAATGGGCCGATCTGGTGTAGGGTGAGGTTAAGGTAGATCTTCAAATTGTCCGCATACAACTCAAGGAAGGGAAACCGGTAGGGCCGTCTTCGATTCCCTGCCGTTTGGATATTAAGCAGCCAAGTGTAACTGGGTGGCCATACCTTCGGAGTTGGCCTGAGCCAAAGGGTGCTGTGCTCAACCGCGCCAGGCCCAGAATAGGCCACAGCAAGCGAGCGCTAATAACAAGAGTAAGAAGCCCAAAGATAGTAAGAGCCAAGGGAACCTGGGTCGGGCCTTGGCCCTGGGAGCCTCCACGGAAGGGATGGCCGGACGGGGGAAGGACTCCAGGGGCGTGGTGACTCCCAAGGCTACCATCATCTCCCCCACGCTCTGATACCGCTCTTCTCTCCCCTTGGCCAGGGCCTTGACTATCACCTCTTCCACCTTGGGAGGAAGGCCGCTCCTGAATTGAGAGGGGGAAGGGAGGGGGGAGTAAAGGTGGTGGTGGATGATGGCGTGGGGGGTGTCGCCGTCGAAGGGCACCCTCCCCGCCACCATCTCGAAGAGGATCACCCCCAAGGAATAAATATCGGTCCGCACGTCCAATTCTTCCCCCCGGGCCTGTTCGGGGGAGATATACTGAGGGGTACCCACCATCATATCGCGGGAGAAGATGAGATCGGCCTCCCCCATGATCCTGGCCAGCCCGAAGTCGGTCAACAGGACCTCTCCCTGGGGGGTCTCGATGATGTTGGAGGGCTTGATATCCATGTGGAGCACCCCTTGGCTGTGGGCATAGGCCAAGGCCTCTCCCACCGGCCTCAATATCTCCATTACCCTTTCCAGAGTCAATGGTCCTTCCTTGAGGATGGCCTTCAAAGTCTCCCCTTCCACATAGCGCATGACCAGATAAGGCATCTCTTCGTACCGGTCGAAGTCATAGACCGGCACGATGTGGGGGTGGACCAGTTTTGCTACGATCTTGGCCTCTCGATCGAAGCGGGTCAGGAAGGTCTGATCATCCTTGAAGGCGGGGTGGAGGACCTTGATAGCCACATAGCGGTCTAGGGCAGTATGATAGGCCTTCCACACCGTAGCCATGCCTCCCTGGCCCAATATCTCTTCCAGCCTATAGGGCCCCACCCTTTCTCCAGGCGCGAAAGGCATCGGACCTCCTCTTTATGGTCTTCCTCGATAGGATCCCCTTCAAGGTTAACGCGTAAGGACCCTGCTATTTTCCTTCCGTTCCCGGTAATATAGGTCCATCAAGCAACGGGCTAGCCTCTGAGGGTCATGCCGCCAAGGGTTCTCCCGGTCCACTAAATCTGCTTTGACGAATCGATATCCTGGCTGCTCCTCCGTCGGCGGGGGGACCGACTCTACGCCCGGGTGAGAAGCCCCCACCTCGAGGTTATCGTTGACCAGCACCTGGTAGAATATCTTGCCCACGTGCTCCTCCAGGGCTCGTAGGTGATCGCTCACCTGAAAGTGATCCGTTTCCCCCTTCTGGGTGGCTACGTTACAGATGTAGACCATGAGGGCGGGTGAAGCGCGGAGGGCCTTGGCGATCCCAGGCACCAGGAGGTTGGGAAGGATGCTGGTGTAAAGGCTTCCCGGCCCAGCCACGATGAGGTCAGCCTCCAGGATAGCCCGCACTGCCCCAGGGTATGCCGGCGCGGAATCCGGCTCCAGATAGACCCGTTCGATGGGTCTCCCGCTCTTGGGTATCTGGGATTCCCCCTCCACTCTCCTGGGCCCTGCCGCCTCCTCCTCACCTCCCAGGTCGGCACAAAGGGTCACGTTCTCTAGGGTAGAGGGGAAGATGCGTCCCCTCACGGCCAATACCCGGCTCGATTCCAAGAGGGCCCGCTCGAAATTGCCGGTCACCGCGGCCATGGCGGCGATGAAAAGGTTGCCGAAACTATGGCCATCTAGGCTCTCATCGAAACGGTATTGGAAGAGTTGGGTGGTAAGGGATTCCGCGTCGGCCAGGGCGGCGATACAGTTCCGGAAGTCGCCCGGGGGCAGTACCCCCAATTTGCGGCGCAGTTTGCCCGAACTCCCCCCATCGTCGGCCACAGTCACGATGGCGGTGATATTATCCGTATACTCCTTCAACCCTCGCAGGAGGGTGGAGAGCCCCGTCCCCCCACCGATGGCCACCACCTTGGGGCCCTGGCTCCTCTGGCGATGGCGGTAGATGATATCCACCAGGTGGCTCTCTCCGGGGGAGATGAAGGCGGAAAGGAGAGATCTGTTGAGTTGAACCACCGCTATCACCACCGCGGCGATGCCCGCTCCCCCAAAGAGGAGGGCTCGCCCAGGGCGGGGGATGAATTGTAAGGTGAGGTAGTAGAAGATGGCCGGAAAAGTCCAGGTACGATATATCTCCACCAAGATATATCCTACCCCCAGGCTGAGGATGGTGATACCTCCAAAGAGGAGGAGGAGCCACCGCTTTACCCCCATGCCGGGCAGGAGCCATTTCAGGCTGGAACCATACTTACGTCTCATTCTTGCCTTCCCACCCATTATATTCCAGGTGGCCCTCTCCGTCAACGGGGTTCGGAGGGGGGATTAGCCTTTTGAGAAAGGGCGCTATATAATGATCAATCGAGCGATACGGAGGGGGATAAATGATGGAAATCGGGACGGTCAAATTTGTCGATATAGACCAGGAGATGCGGGAGAGTTACCTCAGTTACGCCATGAGCGTGATCGTGGCGCGGGCCCTCCCCGATGCCCGAGACGGGCTGAAGCCGGTCCATCGGCGGATACTTTTCGCCATTCACGATATGGGCCTGCGCCATGAAAGGCCCTATAAGAAGAGCGCCCGCATCGTGGGAGAGGTTCTGGGGAAATACCACCCCCATGGGGACATGGCCGTATATGAGTCCATGGTGCGGATGGCCCAAGATTTTTCCATGCGTTACCCCCTGGTGGATGGACAAGGCAATTTTGGCTCCCTAGATGGGGACAGCGCGGCGGCCATGAGGTATACGGAAGCCCGGCTAGCAGAGATAGCCGAGGAGATGCTAGCCGACATAGATAAGGATACGGTGGATTTCATCGACAACTTCGATGGCTCCCTCAAAGAGCCGGTGATATTGCCGGCGCGGTTGCCCAACCTCCTTTTGAACGGGACCTCAGGGATAGCGGTGGGGATGGCCACCAATATCCCTCCCCATAATCTGGGGGAGGTGTGTGATGGGCTCATCTACCTCATCGACCACTACCACGGGATGGACGAGATAGGCTCAGAGGACCTATTGGAGTTCATTAAGGGGCCGGACTTCCCCACCGGAGGGTTAATAATCGGGGATGAGGGGATAAAGAACGCTTATCGAACTGGGAAGGGACAGGTGGTGATGCGGGCCAAGGCCCACCTGGAGGAGATGGGTGGAGGCCGCCACCGCATCGTGGTCACGGAGGTGCCCTATCAGGTCAATAAATCCGCCCTTATCGAGCGGATAGCCCAATTGGTCCGCGATAAGCGAATAGAGGCCATTTCCGACCTGCGGGACGAATCGGATCGGCGAGGGATGAGCATCGTCATCGAACTCAAACGGGGAGCCACGCCCAAGATGGTCCTAAACCAACTCTTCAAATATACCTCCATGCAGAGCACCTTCGGGGTGAACATGCTGGCCTTGGTGGATGAGGAGCCGCGCCTCCTGACTCTGAAGAGGGCCCTCCAGCACTACCTGGAGCACCGTCAAGAGGTGGTGACTCGCCGCACTCGCCACGACCTGGAGAAGGCCAAGGGCCGGGCCCATATCTTGGAAGGGTTTAAGGTCGCCCTGGACAAGATCGATGCGGTTATAGAGACCATCCGCAAAGCCAAGGACGCGGAGGTGGCCAAGGCCCACTTGATGAGGCGGTTCAAGTTGACCGCCATACAAACCCAGGCCATCTTGGATATGCAGTTGCGACGGCTGGCTGCCCTGGAGCGACAGCGCATCGAAGATGAGTATTTGAAGGTGATAAAGGATATAGCCTATTTCGAAGACCTTCTGGCCAACCCCCGGAAGATCCTCCACCTCATAAAGGAGGAACTGGCTGAACTGAAGAGGAAATACGCCGACCGTCGCCGGACGGTCATCCTGCCCCAAGCCCAGGCGGAGATCGATGAGGAGGAACTGGTCCCCCATGAGGAGACCCTCATATCGATCACCCAACGTGGATATATAAAGCGGGTATTGGTGGCCGCCTATCGTTCCCAGTTGCGAGGAGGACGAGGGGTGATAGGGGCTGGGAGGAGGGAGAGGGATGTGGTAGAGCATCTCTTCGTGGCCGACAGTCACGATAGTGTCCTCTTTTTCACCAATCAGGGGAAGGTTTACCAAGAGAAGGCTTATCAGATGCCCGATGTTACCAGACAGGCCAGGGGTTTGCCCCTTATCAACCTCATCTCTCTGAGTCCTAAAGAGATGGTGACTGCGGCCCTGGCTGTCTCCGATTTCGGGCGGGGGAACTATTTGGTAATGGCCACCAAGAATGGTAGGGTGAAGAAGACGAGTATCGAGGAGTTCGCCGCTGTGCGCCCTAGTGGCCTCATCGCCCTAGGCTTAGTGGAGGGCGACGAACTGGGTTGGGTCAAGGTGACCGAGGGGAACCAGGAGGTGATATTGGTGACCGAGAGGGGGCTGGCCATTCGCTTCTCCGAGGAGGAGGTGCGGCCCATGGGGCGAGAGGCGGCCGGAGTGATGGGGATAAAGTTGGCCCCCGGGGACGCCGTGGCGGCCATGGACGTGGTGGACCCCCAAGCCGACCTCCTGGTGGTGACGGAGAAAGGCTACGGCAAGAGGGTCCCTCTCAGTGAATACCTCACCCATGGAAGGTATGGTCAGGGGGTCTCGACCCTTGACAAGCAGAAATTAGACCAGACCGGGAAGATAGTGACCGCTCGGGTGGTTAAGGAGGGCGATGAGGTAACCCTCATCTCCGCGGAGGGGATGGTCCTGCGCCTCAGGGTGAAGGAGATCCCTTCTATGGGCCGAGCCACTCGAGGGGTGAAAATGATGGCCCTCAAGGAGGGCGATGTGTTGGCCTCCCTGGCTCGCGTAAACGCCCGCGGTAAAGGCAAGGGATAGCGACCTAAGAAGAGCGAGAGGCCCCGAAGATCTCCGGAGCCTCTCGGCATCTAGTTCTCAAAGAGGGCTCGAAAGTGGTGAGGGGCTTCACTTGGGATTCGCCATCTCTCACTGGGGCTTTTGAGTCAGGGCGACCTCAATCTTCATCTCCTCCATCCTACGCAGCACGGTGAGTTCTACCCGATCGCCCACCTGGAACCGCCATAAGACGTTGACCAAGGGGTTGTCCTCGTCGATGACTTGGCCATCTTTCGGGCTGGGGCGTCCCCAGGGGTTTACTTTCCTCAAGAGGGGGTTGAGGGGAAAAGGCCCCACGCTGAGCCATTAGGTAGGCCGGCCAGGCCCCCGGCGACCGCACCGGTTGTGGCCGCTGCCAAGAGTCCTCCCATCATCAGGAGGACTGCCAACGCCACGATCTCTCCTCTCTTCATCTCCCCAACCTCCTCAAATAATTAAGGGGATGCCCCTATCTTGTTAGCCTTAAACGATCGAGCCCGCATCATCTATTCGACGAAGGAAGCCCTGCTCACAGGAGCGACCTCCGCCGCAGGAGCCAGAGGGCCAGAAAGCCCAAGGGGATGGGCAGCCAATAAGAGATGAAGCGGAAGATGAGGATGGCCATCGCTGCCACCCTCTGGGGCACGGCCAAGCCGGTATATACCAGGGCCAAAGAACCATCGGTAACCAGGAGGCCGTCCGGGAGGAAGGAGGCCGCCCCGGCGTAATTGGCCGCAGTGTAACCTATCACCACTATGCCGGGGTGTATCTGGAGCCCCAGGGCGGAGAAGGTGAAATAGAGACAGAGGATGTCGGCCAGGAGGGTGAGGGCCCCGAAGGAGAAGGCGGCCAGGAGTCCCCAAGGGTTACGGGTAGCCAGCCTCACGCTGGCATATAGTCGGGAGATGGTCCTCCTCAGGCCAGCCTCGTTATACAAATTCCTCTTCAGGAGCCGTCCTAGGAGGCCGCTGGCCTTTCGATATAGGTTGAGGGCCACGCCCTCCAGTTTGCGCCGCTGGCGATAGAGCCTGACCAAGTATACAAAGCCTCCCAGTACTGCCGCCACCACTAATCCCGAGGCTAAGATCTCTCCTTGGCTGAGCCCCCGATGGGTTAGGAGGTATAAGAGGCCAGAGAGGAAGGTGGTCAAAAGGATCAAAGCGCTGATGATATATTGCAGGAGAAAGAGGATGGAGACGGAACCTAGGGAGAGGTCGTTCTTCTCCAAATAGCGGTAACGGATATACATGCTCCCCAGCCCCCCGGCGGCAAAGAGGCGGTTGATGGAGGTGCCAGCGAAGACCGCAGCCACGGTGGGAAGAAGGGCTATCTCCCTCCCCAGAAAGCCGGCGAGGGTTTGGGTGAGGAGGGCCACCCCCAGGTAGCGCAACGACTCGGCCAAAAGGGCCAGTAAGATAAACTCCCCCTTGGCCTTCTGAACTAACCTCCAGCCCTCCGCCGCTCCTCCTAACTTGAGGAGCAGCAGGATGGCCATAGAGCCCAATAGGGCGAGGAGAAGTAGCCTTTTCCTCTCAAATCTGGGTGGCTCCAGCACAGGATCGCTTCCCCGATCTTACTCCGGCTTGGACACACTCGCTTCTTATGCTTAGATCTGTATCCTTTCACTTCTACGCTATGTTGTATAATTATATTCCGCTGTGGAGAGTATGGCAATGCTTATCCTCCCATATTCTTGTAGGAACGGTGAACCAGGCTCTTCATGTTCATCTTTACATCGTCGTTCCAGGGATATTCGCAGAATTGATTATCTCTTCCGTTGATAGATGGTTCGCTAACCTTTGACAATTCCATACCCCCCTGTTAGAATTCTGGCCAGTTAAAGGCAGGAGAGGTTCGTGAGGAAGTTTACCCCCCTCTTAGTGTTGATTTTGCTAGCGCTCATTCCGCCTCTTGAAATCTCCGCCTCCGGCGAAGGGAGGTTAACCATCGCCGGATGGGTGGTGGATTCTCAAAGGAGCCCCATCGAGGGGGCCTCCATAAGGGTAGAGGGAGAGGGGGTCTCCCCGCAAGAGGTAGTTTCTCAAGGGGATGGCTCCTTCGTCTTGGAGTTATCCCTGAGCCCAGAGGCATTGAGTCGGGCCAGAGGGGGGGAGATAACCCTCATTTTGGAGGTCAGGAAGCCGGGCTTTGAGAGCCTATCCCTTTCCTTAAGAGGGGAGGAGATAACTCAAGCCGGCGATGGCCTCTTCCTGCCGGTGGGGAAATTGTCCCTGGAGCGCCGCCTCACCGCTGCCTTCTTCATTGCCACCCTGGCCTTTCTCCTGGTCCTCGCCTTCATCATCTTCCGGGTTTTACATGAGACCGTGGCTGCCTTGCTGGGGGCGGTGGTCATGTTGGGCGTGACTTACCTATTGGGTTCCTTCAACCCCGACTTCTGGATAATCTCCTTCCCGCGGGCAGTCTACCGTATCGATTTCAACGTCATCTTCCTCATCATGGGGATGATGATCTTTGTGGCCATCATGGGTCAGACGGGGGTCTTCCAATGGCTGGCTTACCAGGCCTATCGGCTCAGTGGAGGCAACGCCTGGCACTTGGCGGTTCTGCTTTCTCTCATCACCGCCTTTGCCTCGGCTTTCCTCAACAACGTAACCATCATGCTTCTTGTGGCCCCGGTTACCATAGAGATGGCCTTAGTCTTGGGGGTTCACCCCTTCATTTTTCTCATTCCCGAGGTGCTGGCGGCAAACCTCGGCGGCGCGGCGACCCTCATCGGCGACCCCCCCAACATCCTCATTGGCTCCTATGCCGGGCTGGGCTTCTCGGATTTCCTGATCCATATGGGTCCTATGGTGATCATCTCCCTTGTTGTCCTCTTGGTGGTGGTTCGTCTGATATATGGCAAGGAGTATGCCCAATCGCATCAAGCCATCTCTTTGGTTTTGGCGGAGAGGTTGAGGCAGGATGCCCGCATTACGGATCGGGAGGTCTTGCGGAAAGGGCTGTTCGTCTCCTTCTTCGTCGTGCTCCTCTTCATCGTGGGGGAGTATTTCCAGATGCCAGCCAGTGTGGTGGCCCTCCTAGGGGCCACGGCCCTTCTGGTCTGGGTGAAGCCCGACGTGGAGGAGATGCTTCATGAGGTGGACTGGACCACCCTAGTCTTCTTCATGGCCCTCTTCATAGTGGTGGGGGGGATCCAAGAGGTGGGGTTTATCAGCATGGCCGCCACCTTCATTAAGGGAGTGGCTGGGGAGAGCCTAATTAGGGCGGTGATTTTGGTGGTAGGGGTCTCCGCCGTCCTTTCGGCCCTGGTGGCCAACATCCCCCTAACCGCTGCTGCCCTGCCCATTGCCGCCTCTCTGACGGCGGCCATCCCTGGCGCCCAGAACAACGTCTTATATTGGGCCCTAGCGGTGGGCGTTTGTTTCGGCGGCAATGCCACTACCATTGCCTCGCCCCCCAACATGGTCACCGCCGGGCTGGCGGATCGCGCTGGGTATCATCTCTCCTTTAGCCACTTCCTGCGAGTCGGCGTCCCCGCCACCCTGGCCACCGTGCTGGCGGCTCTCATCTGGATAGTGATCCGCTATCTATGGATAGGATTCTAGATGGAAAGGGGTTAACATGGGAAAGATACTGTGCGCCACCAGGGGTGGGGAGGCCAGTTATCGTACCCAGGACGTGGCGATTCAGTTGGCCAAGGAGCGGGGCCAAGGGTTGATCTTCCTCTATGTGGTTGATCTGGATTTTCTGGACACGACCGCTTCCCCCATTGTGATCGATGTGGAGAGCGGGGTGGAGAGGATGGGGGAGTTTCTCCTGGCCATGGCCCAAGAGCGGGCTCGGGAGCAGGGGGTGGAGGCTCAGGCAGTGGTACGGGAGGGGAAGACGCGGGAGAAGATAAAGGCCGCCGTGAGGGAACTGGGTGTGGACACTGTGGTCTTGGGCCTCCCTGCCAAAGGGGGGGTCTTCCAGGAGGAATCGATCCGCGCCTTCACCCGGGAGATTGAGGAGGAGACAGGAGCGAAGGTGGTCTTGGTGTGAAAGTGCGAGCGCCCTGGATATGCTCTTTGGATGAGAAGGTCGAACGAGTACAATAACTTGACAAATGTTCAAATCTATAGTATACTTTTGAAGCAAGGAGAACATTAATGGTTAGTGGGTTACCGGGATAGTTGGTGAGGGACAGTTAACCTGGGCGAGTAGCGGCCTGGGAGATGTCCCAGGCCGTTTTGCATGCACCTTAACAACTGAATAGGAGTAGAGCCTCAATGCTGCCGCGTCACGCACGTTAAGCTACTAAGGGCGTACGGTGGATGCCTAGGCGTCAAGGGCCGAAGAAGGGCGTGGTTTGCTGCGATAAGCCCCGGGGAGCCGCAAGCAGGCGCTATACCCGGGGATGCCCGAATGGGGGAACCCGCCTGGGGGAATGCCCAGGCACCGCTGGCTGAACTCATAGGCCAGTTGGAGGTCACCGGGGGAACTGAAACATCTTAGTACCCCGAGGAAAGGAGATCATTCCCTGAGTAGTGGCGAGCGAAAGGGGAAGAGCCCAAACTCGTCTGGCGTAAAAGGCTCGGGCCGTTGCCAGACGGGGGTTGTAAGGCACGGCGGGGTCGCTCGAGAGGCCCAAAGGAGTTACAAATCTCGCCTCTAGCCGAGAGGTACTGGAAAGGCCTACCATAGAGGGTGATAGTCCCGTAGGCGAAAGGGGTGAGACTCCTGCCGTTGACCTTGAGTACCACGGGGCACGCTAATCCCGTGGGAAGCAGGGAGGTCCACCTCCCAAGGCTAAATACCCTTGATGACCGATAGTGGACAAGTACCGCGAGGGAAAGGTGAAAAGAACGCCCGTGAGGCGAGTGAAATAGAACCTGAAACCGTATGCCTACAATCGGTGGGAGGGCTATGGCAGGTTTCTGCCAGGCCTGACCGCGTGCCTTTTGGAGCATGAACCGGCGAGTTAATCTCTGTGGCTAGGTTAAGGGAGTGACACCCGGAGCCGTAGCGAAAGCGAGTCTGAATAGGGCGCTCAGTCGCAGGGATTAGACACGAAACCAGGTGAGCTACCCATGGCCAGGGTGAAGCGATGGTAACACATCGTGGAGGCCCGAACCCGTCAGAGTTGCAAATCTGAGGGATGAGCTGTGGGTAGAGGTGAAATGCCAAACGAACCTGGAGATAGCTTGTTCTCCCCGAAATAGCTTTAGGGCTAGC
>CAYUAM010000003.1:0-23059 GCA_964442805.1 uncultured Anaerolineales bacterium
TAATGCGCACGTTTCACTCTCTAAGGCTGGCTGGCGCCCCCGGCACGGCCACGGAGGCTAGGAGTTCATCCACGATGGCTTTGGGGTCGACCTCTTTTATCCGCGCTGCAGGATGGACGATGAGGCGATGGGCCAGGGTGGCCTTGGCCAAAGCCTTTATATCGTCGGGGGTGACGTAATCGCGGCCTCGAATGGCCGCTCGGGCTTGGCCAGTGCGGTAGAGGGCCAAGGAGCCGCGAGGGCTGGCCCCTAGGTAAAGGTCAGGGTGTTTGCGGGTGGCCCCCACCAGGGCCACCATATACTCCTTGAGGGCCTCGTGGACGTAGACCTCCTTGATCTCTTCCTGGACCTCCAACAGTTCCTCCAATGCTACCACCTGTCCTATCTCCTCGATGGGGTGGCGATATCTTTGGGAATCTAGGATGGCTATCTCGTCGGCGGGGCTGGGGTATCCCAGGCTTATCTGTACCAGGAAGCGGTCCAGTTGGGCCTCGGGCAGGGGGAAGGTCCCCTCATACTCGATGGGGTTCTGGGTGGCCAGGACGATGAAAGGCGCCTCCAAAGGGTGGGTCACCCCATCCACGGTGACCTGACGTTCTTGCATGGCCTCCAGGAGGGCTGATTGGGTCTTTGGGGTGGCCCGGTTTATCTCGTCGGTGAGGACGATCTGGGCCATGACCGGCCCGGGCCGAAAGACGAACTCCCTCCTCTTTTGGTCGAAGATGGAGACTCCGGTCACGTCGCTGGGGAGCATGTCGGGGGTGAACTGGATGCGCTTGAAGGTGCAACCTAGGGATTTGGCCATGGCCTTGGCCAACATGGTCTTGCCTACGCCGGGGATGTCGTTGATGAGGACATGGCCCTCGCAGATGAGGGCTACGAGGATGAGTTCTACCTCCGAGCGCTTGCCGATGATGACCCGCTCCACGTTATCGATTATCTTCTCCGCGACCTCTTGCACCCGGTTCATATTTGAACTATATCATAGGGCTCTGGAGCCTGTCAAAGCGGTTATTCCCATTCGATGGTGGCGGGAGGTTTGGAGGTGATGTCGTACACCACCCGGTTCACCCCGGGCACCTCGTTCACTATGCGGCTGGCCAGTCGTTCCAGGAGTTCGTGGGGCAGTCGGGCCCAATGGGCGGTCATGCCATCCTCGCTGGTGACGGCGCGGATGGCTATCAGGTGCTCATAGGTCCGCCCGTCGCCCATCACCCCCACGCTCCGCACCGGGGTCAGGATGGCGAAACCCTGCCACAGTTCCTTGTAGAGGCCAGCCGCCCTTATCTCCTCCTCCACTATGGCCTCGGCGGCCCGCAAGATGCGGAGCCTCTCCTCCGTGACCTCGCCGATGATGCGCACGGCCAGGCCGGGGCCGGGGAAGGGCTGGCGGTAAATCACCTCCTCGGGGAGCCCCAAGGCCAGCCCCACGGCCCGCACCTCGTCCTTGAAGAGGTAACGCAAAGGTTCTATGAGGGAGAAGGCCATCTCCTCCGGGAGCCCCCCCACGTTGTGATGGGTCTTGATGCGGGCCGCGGCCGTGCTATGGGGGGAGGTGCTCTCGATGAGGTCGGGGTAGAGGGTCCCCTGGGCCAGGAACTGGAAACGCCCCAATTTCCTGGCCTCCTCCTCGAAGACGCGGATGAACTCCTCCCCGATGAGGTGCCGTTTCTCCTCTGGGTCTATCACCCCCCGCAGTTTATCTAGGAAGCGGCGACGAACGTCTACGGCCACCACCCACAAGCCCAGCCTCTGGAAGAGATCTAAATTCCTCTCCACCTCCCCTTGGCGCAACAGGCCGTGGTCCACGAAGATAGAGGTCAACTGTTCCCCCACCGCCCGGCCCACCAGGGTGGCGGTCACCGCCGAGTCGACGCCGCCGGAGAGGGCACAAATTACCCTGCCTGTGCCCACCTCTTCCCTTATCCTCTTGACGCTCTCCTCGATGAAGGAAGCGGGGGTCCAGGTCCCTTGGCAGCCGCAGACCCGATAGAGGAAGTTGCGGAATATCTCCCGACCGTAGGTGGTATGGATCACCTCGGGATGGAACTGGAGGCCGTAGATGCGCCGTTCCTGGTTCCCTATGGCCGCCAGGGGGGAGTTGGCGGTGGAGGCCAGGGCAGTGAAGCCCGGCGGGAGTTCGTCCACGTGGTCCCCATGGCTCATCCAGACCATCTGGGAGAAGGGGAGGCCAGCGAATAGGGGGGATTCGATCTCCTTAACGAAAAGTTCCGCGGGGCCGTATTCGCGCCTTTTAGCCGGGGCCACTCGACCACCAAGGGCTTGGGCCAGGAGTTGCATGCCGTAACAGATGCCCAGGATGGGCAAGCCCCATTCCAAAGGATAGGGAGGCAGGCTGGGCGCTCCCCTCTCATAGACGCTGGCTGGCCCCCCGGAGAGGATAAAGCCTTTGGGGTTCAACCTCTCTACTGTGGAGAGGGGGGCGTCATAGGGCAAGATCTCGCAATAGACGCCGTTCTCCCTCACCCGCCGGGCGATGAGTTGGGTGTATTGGGAGCCGAAATCGAGTATGGCTATGGCCTCGCCATGAGGATCCACCCTAGCCCTCCCCCCAAGACTTACCTTCATTATACTCAACTTTTGGTTTTTGGAATATTAGGTCTTACTCGATCACATCACCTCTCATGATTTCCCCGGGGACCTCTCTCCCAAAAGAGTGCTCCCCAGCCAATCCTGGCCTTGCTTCCTGCTGCACGCTATCGAAGTTCGTGATTGACAAAGCCCTTCCCCTGGGGGAGAATGAGAGACCTTAGGAGAGGAGATGGAGGGCCAGCGAAAAGAGGCCTTGGCCACCATAGCCGGTTGGGTCGGGACCTCGCTCTTGATCCTATCCGCGGCCTCGGCCTGCGGGAGGGCCTCCCCGGCCACCATCGTCGCCCCGACCCCTTCTGTGGAGATAACCGCGGCTGCTCCCGCTCCTACCGAGGCCTATTGGCAAACGACAGCGGTTGCCACCGTAGCGAGAGGAGAGGTCGCGCCTTCTCCAACGGCATCGGTTCCTCTTGCCCCTTCGCCGACCAGGGAGCGACCAAAACCGGCCACTTCTCCTCCCACCCGTCTAGTCATCCCCAAGATAGGCCTGGACAGCCCAGTGGTGCCGGTGGGGTGGAGGGTGGTGAAGGAGGGTGGCCAGCGAGCCATCGAATGGGAGGTGGCAGAATACGCCGTCGGTTGGCACCAGAATTCCGCCTACCCTGGGCAGGGGGGAAATATCGTCCTTTCCGGCCACCACAATGCCAAGGGAGAGGTCTTTCGCTACTTAAACGACTTGAGCCGGGGCGACGAGGTTATCCTGTATGCGGGTGGGGAGGCCTACCCTTATCAGGTGGCGGAGAAGTGGCTGCTTTTAGAGGAGGGCGCAGAGCCAGAGGCGCGCCTCGAGAACGCTCAATGGATGGAACCCACCGAGGAGGAACGGCTGACCCTGATCACCTCTTGGCCCTATGCTTCCCGGAGCCACCGCTTGATAGTGGTGGCCCATCCCCTCTTTTGAAGGGCTATTCGATCTCCACACGGACGCAGCCGGGCCCCAAAAGGTCGATGAGGGCCTCCTCCAAAGAGGCGGAGTAAGCGGTGGCGGCGTTGGGGAAGTCTAGTTGCACCACCCCTTGCCCCCGCCGCAGGTAGAAGGTGAAACGGTCCCCCCCCTGTTGTCGAGTTAATAGTTGGTGTGCCTCCCCCAGGCGCTTCACGTTCTCCTGACCCTCGTCGGGGGGGAAGGTGAGGTGAAGGTGATAGATAGTGGCCTTGGAGGGGGCTGGGCTCTCCTCCGGGGCCTGTTTCTGGAAGTCAACGGCCTCATGACAGATCAATTTCGCCGTCTCGTTATTCAGTTCCACTTTTCCCTTGACCAGGAGCACCTTCTCCGGCACCCAAAGTTCTTTGGTCCCCTCATAGACTCGAGGGAAGACCACCACCTCCATATCTCCCTGCAGGTCCTCCAAGCGGGCGAAGGCCATGGGCTCGCCCTTTTTAGTGATGATGCGCCGCACTTGGGTGACCATCCCCCCGATGGTCACCTGCTGGCCATTCATCGACTCCTCGATTTCCCCGCAAAGGGTGACATCGGCCTCTTTTAGATCCTGGGCTATGGTCTGCAAGGGGTGCTCGGAGACGTAGACACCCAGCAGTTCCTTCTCCCAGGCCAACCTCCGCTTTTGAGGTATCTCCGGCTGGGGAGTTCGGGGGAGGAGGGCCTCAGCGCTCCCCTCGAACATGCTCATCTGTCCCACCTCTAGGGCGCGATGGGCGCGGGCGCTGAGGGCCATCATCTGGTCGATGGCGGCCTGAAGTTGGGCTCTGCTGTCCAATTCATCCAAAGCCCCGCAGCGGATGAGACATTCTAGGGCCCGACGGTTGACCTGACGGAGGTCCACCCGGCGGGCGAAATCCTCGGCGTTGTGGAACCTCCCTTTCTGCCGAGCCTCCAGGATGGCGCTCACCGGCCCTTGCCCCACATTTTTGACTGCCCCCAGGCCGAAGCGCACCTTCTCTCCCTCCACCGTGAAATCCCAGTCGCTCCAGTTGACGCTGGGGGGCAGGACCTCTATTCCCAGGCGGCGACATTCGGCCACCCCAGCAGCCACCTTATCGCTATCATCTTTCTCCACGGAGAGGAGGGCGGTCATATACTCCACCGGGTATTTGGCTTTGAGGTAGGCGGTTTGGCAGGTGATAACGGCATAGGCGGCGGCGTGGGATCTGTTGAAGCCGTAGCGGCCGAAATATTCCATCATCTTGAAGATCTCGTTGGCCACCTTCTCGGGGATATCTCGTTTCACCGCCCCTTGGATGAATTTGCGGCGCTGCTGCTTCAGTTGCTGGGCCTTTTTCTTGCCTATGGCCTCCCGCAAGAGGTCGGCCTCGCTGGAGGTGAAGCCGGCCAGTTGCATGGCGATCTGGATGACCTGTTCCTGATAGACCATGATGCCGTAGGTCTCTTTTAGGATAGGCTCCAGTTGAGGGACCAGATAGGTGATCTCGGTCTGACCATGTTTTCGCTTTATGAACTCATCGATATATTTCATGGGGCCAGGGCGATAGAGGGCGATGGCAGCCATCACGTTGCCGAAAGCGGTAGGCCGCAACTCCCTGAGCACCCGGCGCATCCCGGCGCTCTCCACCTGGAAGATGCCGGTCACATTGCCCGCGGAGAGGAGGTCGTAGATGGCTGGGTCCTGGAGGTCTATATCTTCGGGAGGGATCTCCAGCCCCTTGGTTTCCTTGATTAGGTCCAGGGTCTTGCGGATGACGGTGAGGGTGGAGAGGCCCAAGAAGTCTATCTTCAGGAGGCCGATCTTCATGAGGTCGTTCATGGCGTACTGGGTGATGAGCCCCTCGCCCTTGATGGCCTTCTGCAAGGGCACATATTCGGTCAAGGGCTCATCGGTTATCACCACTCCTGCGGCGTGGGTGGAGGCGTGGCGGGCCACCCCCTCTAGGCTCTTGGCCGCCTCCATCAGGTCGCGGATGTAGTCCTGACCCTCATAGAGGCCCCGCAGTTCAGGGGAGGATTCTAAGGCCTCCTCTATGGAGGCCCCGAAGGGGATCAGTTTGGCCACCCGGTCCACCTCGCCGGGGGGGAGGTCCAAGGCCCTTCCGGAATCTCGTATGGCCGCCCGGGCGGCCATGGTGCCGAAGGTTATGATCTGGGCCACCCGATCCGAGCCGTATCTTTGCACCACATATTCGATCACCTCCCCTCGCCGATCTTCGGGGAAATCCATGTCAATATCGGGCATGGAGAGGCGACCGGGGTTCAGGAACCGCTCGAAGATGAGGCCGTGAGCCAAGGGGTCTAGGTCGGTGATGCCCAGGGTGTAGGCCACCATGCTCCCCGCGGCGGAGCCCCGCCCTGGACCTACCAATATGTCCCGCTCCTTGGCGAAGCGGACCATATCCCAGACGATGAGGAAATAGGCCTCAAAGCCCATCTCTCGGATGAGGCTCAGTTCGTGCTCCAGGCGCCCCTCGATCTCGGAGGTGATCTCTTTATAGCGCCGGCTTAACCCTTCCCGGCAAAGGTGGGCCAAGTAACTTTGGGCCGTGAATCCAGGAGGGACCTGGTAGTGAGGGAGGTGGAGGCGATGGAAATCGAACTCCATCTGGCACCGCTCGGCCACCTCCACCGTGGCCGCCAAGGCCTCCGGCAGTTCTGAGAAAAGGGCCTCCATCTCCTGAGGGGTTCGAAAATGGAAGCCGCTCCCTTCCATCCTCATCCGTTTGGGGTCGTTGATGGTGGCGTTGGTTTGGATGCAAAGGAGGAGTTCGTGGGCCTTGGCGTCTTCGGGGTGGACGTAGTGAACGTCGTTGGTGGCTATGAGGGGGATGGAAAGTGCCTTTCCCATCTCCACCAGCCCCCTATTCACCGCCACCATCTCCGGGAGGTCGTGCTCCTGGAGTTCCAAGTAGAAACGGTCAGCACCGAAAGCCTCCCGGTACCAGAGGGCAGCCGTTTTGGCCCCTTCCAGGTTGCCTTGGGAGATTAGGCGCGGTATCTCCCCCGACCCACAGCCCGAAAGGGCCATCAACCCCTCGGCGTGTCGAGCCAAGAGTTCCTTGTCCACCCGGGGCTTGTAATAGAAACCTTCCAGGTGGGCCTTGGTGACCAAATCGATGAGGTTCTTGTAGCCCCTTTCGTTTTCAGCCAAGAGGATGAGATGGTAGGGCTTGACCTCCCGGTTCTGGGGTCGTTGGGCCAAGGGCTCTTGGGCTAAATAGATCTCACAACCCAGGATCGGTTTGATCCCCCCCTCTTTGGCGGCCTGGTAGAAGGGGATGGCAGCGTACATGGCCCCGTGGTCGGTGAGGGCCAAGGCCTTCATGCCCAATTCCTTGGCCCGAGCCACCAGGTCGTCGACGCGGGCCAACCCATCCAGGAGGGAATATTCGCTATGGACGTGGAGGTGTACGAATTCTGGCACGATACCACCCTGAGAGGGAAAAATCCTTTAAACCATTATAACACCAAATGGCCCGCTTCAAGGGAGGAAAAGCCAAATTTTAAGGTTCGGCACTATTCCAGGCAAGTTATACCCTAGAAAAATTTGACACTTTCCCCTTCCCCTGTTAGATTTTCTGGAGGGGGTGGGATGCCGGAACTCCCTGAGGTGGAGACCATAAGGAGGGAACTGGGCCCCCTGGTGGTGGGACGCACCATCGTGGGGGTCGAGGTGGAATGGGAGGGGAGCATCGCTCGTCTCTCCAGGGAGGAGTTCGAGCAAGGGATGAGGGGGCGCCACATCCTGAGCCTGCGGCGACGGGGCAAATACCTCCTCTTCGACCTGTCGGGGGGCTGGACCCTTCTGGTCCACCTGGGGATGACCGGGGCGCTCCTCCTAAAACCGTCCGGAGGGATGAAGGCGAAACACGACCGAGTGCTCTTCCTCCTGGATGATGGGCAGGGTCTCCATTTCGAGGATATGCGCAAATTTGGTCGCCTTTCCCTGGTGAGGGATGAGCAAGAGGTAGTGGGCCATTTGGGCCCGGAGCCCCTGGCCCTCGACCCCCCCGGGTTCAGGGAACTGATGGGGCGGCGTCGAGGGATGATCAAGCCCCTGCTTTTGAATCAACGTTTCTTGGCCGGCCTGGGCAACATCTATGTGGATGAGGTCCTCTTTGAGGCTCGCCTCCATCCTCTGCGCCGGGTGGAGAGTTTGAGCCGCAAAGAGATAAGAGCGCTATATCGAGCCATTCAGGGGGTGCTCAAGCAAGCCCTGGGGGATAGGGGAACTACCTTCGATGGGGCCTATCGCCGCCCCGATGAGCGGCTGGGCGAACATCAGGAGAGGCTTCGGGTCTATGGGCGGAAGGGGGAGCCTTGTCCTCGCTGCAAGACTCCCATCGCGCGCATCGAGGTGGGGGGGCGGGGGACCTACCTCTGTCCGCGCTGTCAAGCGTAGTCAAAGGCGGCCAATTGTTGTATAATGGAAAAGTTGGAGGATAGTCTCGGAGGATTAGGAACTATGCCGGAGAGAAAGATACGTATCCTGATCGCTAAGCCAGGCCTGGATGGCCACGACCGGGGGGCCAAGGTGGTGGCGCGGGCCCTCCGCGATGCTGGCTTCGAGGTGATCTACACCGGCTTGCGACAGACCCCGGAGATGATCGCCGAGGCAGCCTTGCA
Organism: uncultured Anaerolineales bacterium; assembly: GCA_964442805.1. Lineage (GTDB taxonomy): Bacteria > Chloroflexota > Anaerolineae > UBA7937 > UBA7937 > CAYUAM01. The sequence continues at coordinate 8,147 of CAYUAM010000003.1, forward strand.
AGAGGATGTGGATATAGTGGGCTTGAGCATCCTCTCGGGAGCCCATATGGCCCTCTTCCCTCGCATAATGAAACTCCTGGGGGAGAGGGGGAAGGGAGATATCCCCGTCTTGGCGGGGGGGATCATCCCTGACGAGGATGTCGCCGCCCTCAAAGAGATGGGGGTCTCCGCCATCTTCGGGCCGGGAACCACCACCCAAGAGATAATCGAATGTGCGAGGGAGTTGGCGCGGCAAGGGATGGAAGAGGGCCAGGGATGAGAGGTTCTCCTTCGGAGGTGCTGGAGCGCTTTTGGGGAGGGGATCGGGCCGCCGTGGCCCGCCTCCTCACCCTGGTGGAGAACGATGGGCCCCAGGCCCGGGAGGTGATGGCCGCTCTCCACCCCCATACCGGCCGGGCCCACATCGTGGGGGTGACCGGCTCCCCGGGGACGGGCAAGAGCACCTTGGTGAGCCAATTGACCAAGGAGTTGAGGGCTCGGGGAAAGACGGTAGGCATCGTAGCCGTGGACCCCACCAGCCCCTTCAGCGGGGGGGCCCTTTTGGGAGATCGCATCCGCATGCAGGAGTTGAGCACCGATGAGGGGGTCTTTATCCGCAGCATGGCCACCCGGGGGAACCTGGGCGGCTTGGCCCGGGCCACGGGGGATGTGGTGAAGGTCCTCGATGCTTTCGGCCGGGATATCATCTTTGTGGAGACGGTGGGGGCGGGCCAATCGGAGGTGGAGATCGCCCAGGCGGCTCACACCATCCTGGTGGTAGTGGCCCCAGGTTTGGGAGACGAAATTCAGGCCATCAAGGCCGGCCTCTTCGAGATAGCAGATATCTTCGTGGTAAATAAGGCCGATCGGGATGGGGCAGGGGTGGCAGCCGCAGCCTTGGAATATATGTTGGAGATGAACGAGGAGGCCTATAAAGATGGTTGGCGGCCTCCGGTCCTGAAGACGGTGGCTTCCCGCAGCGAGGGAGTAACAGCGGTGGTGGAGGCCATATTGGATCACCTCACCCACTTGCACCAAAGCGGTCGGCTCACCCTCAAGGATAAGGAACGGGTGGAAGGAGAGGTCAGGATGATCTTAGGCCAGGAGTTGTTGAGCCGACTCATGGATAGGGTACGAAGGGACCAGTGGGAATCCCTGATAAAAGGGGTTACGGAGCGGGAAGTCGACCCCTACACAGCGGCGGAAAACCTATTGGCTTCATTCTTCCATGAGACGGTTGGTGAGAGGAGGGGAAAGGCATAAATCATGATCGTGGGCCAGAAGGCCCGCTTGCGGGCTATCGAGCGTGAGGATATCCCTACTTTCGTCAAATGGTTCAATGACCCGGAAGTGCGACAGTATCTCAATATCTACCTGCCCATGTCCACGGCGGAAGAGGAAAAGTGGTTTGAGGCTTACCTGAAAGATGACCGCCAGCGTATCTTCGCCATCGAGACGAAGGAGGGGGTACAAATCGGGAACATCGGCTTGCATAACCTGGATTGGAAGAACCGTAAGGCTGGATTGGGCATCGCTCTCGGCGAGAGGGAATATTGGGGGCAAGGTTATGGCAGCGATGCTATCATCACTTTGTTAGATTTTGCCTTCCACGAGATGAACCTTCATCGCATCTACCTTTCGGTCTTCGATTTCAACCAGCGGGCCCTCCAATGTTATAAGAGATGTGGCTTCAGGGAGGAGGGGGTGGCCCGGGAGGACTTTTTTCACCAGGGAAAGTACCACCATCAGATCTTGATGGCCATCTTACGTCATGAATTCGAGGAGGGAAGATGCTCCAACGGGTGATGGAGGGCGAACCGATGTATGGGGAGTTGGCCATCTTCTCTGGGAGCGCCAACCCGGAACTGGCCCAAGAGATCGCCGACTATTTGGGGGTCCCTCTGCGGGAGGCCGACGTATTTCAGTTCCCTAACGAGAATATCTTCGTGCGGCTGCATGACAGCGTGCGCTCCCAGGATGTTTTCATCATCCAACCCACTTGCTCTCCGGTGAACAAGAATATCATGGAACTTCTCATCTTCATCGATTGTCTCCGGCGGGACTCGGCGGGGCGCATCACCGCCGTGGTCCCCTATTACGCCTATGGCCGCACCGATAAGAAGGACCAGCCACGGGTGCCCATCACCGCCCGCTTGGTGGCAGATATGATCACTGTGGCCGGGGCCGATCGCTTTCTCACCATCGACCTCCACGCCGGCCAGATCCAGGGGTTCTTCAGCATACCGGTGGACGATGTCACCGCCTTTCACATGCTCAGCGACTATTTCCTAGAGAAGGAGATACCCAATGCGGTGGTGGTGGCTCCCGATATCGGAGCCTCGAAAAAGGTGCGGAACTTCGCCGAGAAACTGGATCTGCCCCTGGCCATCGTGGAGAAGAGGCGAGCCAACCTCGCCGATGGCTCCAAAACCGAGGTCTTCAACCTCATAGGGGAGGTGAAGGGGAAGAACGCCATCATCTTCGACGACGAGTTGGATACCGCCGCTACCCTGGAGCAGGCGGTCATCCTTTTGAGGCGGGAGGGGGTCAAAGACATCTATGCCTGCGTTACCCACGCCGTCCTCTCCCCTCCGGCCCCGGAGCGGCTGCGGAAGATGGAGTTGAAGGAGGTGGTGGTCACCAACACGGTCCACATCCCTACCGACAGGAGGCTGCCCAACATGACCGTCCTCTCCGTGGGCCCTCTCTTGGGAGAGGTGATAAAGCGGATCCACTTTGGCATCTCCGTGGGGGAGATGTTCAACGAGTAGTTTAAAATCCTGGGGATGAAAAAGGAGGGGTCAAAATGTACCCCCCCTTTTTATAACTGCTATAGGGATTTTTCCCTATCTTGGATGGAGCCTATGAAGGTGGCTGGCTCAGCCCCATCTTAGGGGAGCCCGAAATACTCAGGCCACGTAGCCGAACCCCTTCAGCCTCTCCCGGATCTCCTTCTCGTCCTCAGGGGTATATTCGCTTCCGCCACCTTCCCGCGAGGAGGATAGGTCGGTGAAGGTCGCCTCGTGTCGCTCCCTGAATTGGGGGGTGAAGGCTTCCTCTAGGACCCGCCCATCCATATCGGAGGGGATGGGGAGGCCCAAGGCGTAGAGGATGGTGGGGGCTAGGTCGATGATCCGGGCTCCCTCCAGGAGCAGGCCTTGACGGATGTCATCACCCCAGAGACCCAGTATCCCCAGGGGGCGATGGTGGCCGGAGAGCCCCGCCACTGGCTCCACCACCCGATGGGAGCCGAAATCGGCGTGGCCGAAGGCCATGTATTCATATCGTTGAGGCACCAGGATTAGGTCGGGCATCTTTTGGAGATGGGCCCCAGAGTATAGTTCCTCCCTCAGGCAGGCCCGCTCCACCACCTTCTCTCCGGTGTAGGGGTTGCGGATCTCCGAGGCCTGGGCCATGAGTTCCTTACGTAGCCCATCGTATTCCGGACCTTCCCTCACTATCCCCTCGCGGAAGCGGCCAGCCAGGTTAATGTAGATCTGTCCGAAACTCCCTACCGCGAAGGCCCGAGTCCTCCGCCAATCCACGTCGGAGAAGGACAAAAAGAGCCGCTTCATGAGCCCTGCCCCCCTCTGGAAGCGCACCCGGCGGCGCAGGAAACCCAGCCGCAGGGCCTTGGCCACCCGAAAGGCGTTCAGGGGGGTGAAGCCGGCCTTGAAGAGGAGGTATTTGGCCTGGGAGAGGGGGGTATTCTTCAATTTGATGAAGCCACTTTGGAGGAGCCAAGTGTTGACCAGGAAGAAATTGTGGGTGGGGCCGAAGCCGTGGTCGGACATCACCACTACCAGTGCTTCCTGATCCACCTCCTCTAAGATGCGGCTTAGGCACCCATCCAGCCTCTGATAGAAATCGATGATCAGGGGGCGGAAGGCTTTGGCCGCGACGGGGTCGTGCTGAGGGTGGCCCTCATCGAGGAGGCGCCAAACCTCGTGCTGTAACATGTCGGGGCTCCAGAAGACGCAAGCCAGAAAGTCCCAAGGTTTAGCGCGCATTAGATATAAGAGGGCCTCCGTCCTCTTCTCCACGTCGGCCACCATATCGGCGATGAACTTATCGGTCTCGGCGGTGGAGCGATACCTCTCGCTGGGCAAGAGTTGGAAGCCCCCTAGCCTCTCCTCTAGTTCCCCCTTCAGGGATAGAGGGTAGGTGTAGTCGGTCTTGGAGGAAGGGGTGAGGAAATCGGAGATCATGAAGCCGTTCACTTCCTCGGGGGGGTAGGTTACCGGGACGCCCATGACCCCCACTCGGCCCCCCGCCTGGCTGACCAGGTTCCAGAGGGCCTGGGAGCGCCTCACTGGGGAGCCCACGATGGAGACCCGATAATCGTCTTCGGGGTGGACGAAATCGACCACCCCGTGCTGTCCCGGGTTCTTCCCCGTGGCGAAAGAAACCCAAGCGGCGGAACTGATGGGGGGGGAGGTGCTCTCCAGGGGACCTGAGGCTCCCTCCGCCAGGAGGCGACCTAGGGTGGGGAGCCTACCTTCCTTTATCCAGGGGGTCAAGAGTTCGAAGGTGACCCCATCGAGGCCGATGACTAATACCTTCCTCATGCCCTCAACCTAAATAGCCCAAGCCTTTGAGTCGCCCTTTTATCTCCCTTTCCTCCTCCTCGCTATAACTGCTATCCTGGCTGCCGGTAGCCGAGGACGCCTCGCTGTATACGAGAGGCAAATGGGCAAGAAATTCCTCTTCGAAGGCCTGCTTCAAAGGTCGCCCGTCCATATCCGTGGGTATGGCCAGCCCCAAGGCGTAGAGGATGGTGGGGGCCAGGTCCACGATCTCCGCCCCCTCTATTCTGGCCCTTTGACGCACCCCCTTCCCCAGGGCCATGACCATACCGTAGTCGCGGTGCATCCCCGAATAGCGATAGACCGTATCCACGGTGATGTTGGAGCCGAAATCGGCCAGGCCGAAGAAGATATTCCTCTCGTCCCGGGAGCGCATGATGAGGTCGGGGGCCCAATCGAGGTGGGGGCCGTGAAAGAGGTCTTCCCTCTTATGGATTTGACCGATGAGGGGCTGGCCGGTCTTGGAGTGGACGAACTCCTTGGCCAAACGGATGATCTCCTCCCGCACCGCTTCGTAATCCTCCGGCTCTACCGCTCCCTCCGGCTCCCGCCCCTTGAGGTTGATATAGATGGAGCCCAGATGGCGGCCGAAGGAGTAGGCCTTGGAGCGCGGCCAATCCACATCCAAGAAGGAGAGGAAGACCAGTTTCATCAAATAATCCCAGGAGTAGAGCCCCTTATATTCGGCATGTTTGGCTAACCCAAAATAATCGGCCAATTTGTGGGCATTGCGCAGGGTGAAGCCACCTTTGAAGAGGGCCGTTTTGAACTTACGGAAGAGGTCGTCCTTCAATTTTAGGAGCCCCACTTCCAGGAGCCAATTATTCAAGACGATGAAATTATGGGCCGGCCCCATGCCGTGGTCGGAGATGATGAGGACTAGGGTATCATCATCCGCTCGCTCCAGGATCCGACCCAGGCTCTCGTCCACCCTTTGAAAATAGCGGACTACTGGGCCGCTCTTATCTTCCTCGTCCCCTGGCCTGTGCCAAGGATGGGTGGGGTCCAGGCAATGCCACAGTTGATGCAGCACCCTATCGGTGTCGAAGAAAACGGTCATGAAGAAATCCCAGGGGTGCCTGTCCATGAGGTAGAGGGTGGTACTGGTGTTCAGATCAAGGAGGGCATCGCAAGCGCTGAAGAAACTCTTCCTCCTTCCCTCGGAGAAGGTCTCCGTGGGGTAGATGCGATAGTGGCCGATCTCCCTCTCCAGTTCCTCGTGGAGTTCCGGCGGGTAGATAAAATCGCGAGCGACGTAAGGGGTCATCCATCCGCTGATGAGGAAGCCGTTCACCTCCTCCACGGGGTAGGAGACGGGGACGTTGATCACCCCCACCCTCTTCCCCTCCTCGCTGAGGAGCCTCCAGAGGCTCTTCCCATCCCTCCTCCTAGTGTCCACCGGGGGGAAGTGGTAGGTGCCCTGGCGGCGGTAAAGGAAATCGTAGATGCCGGTTTTGCCCGGGTTCTTCCCGGTCATGAAGGAGGACCAAGAGGGACCGGAAGTGGGGGGGACGGTGGATTTGAGGGGCCCCACCGCCCCCTTCTCCATGACCCGCTGGAAGGTGGGGAGTAGCCCCTTTTGGGCCCATCCCTCGATCAGATTCAGAGGCACCCCATCCAAGCCGATGACCAAAACCCTATTCCAAGCCATAGATTCTCCTAAAGCGATGGCCAATTATAGCCCCTCTATTCCCCTGGAGCAAGCCCACGCTCCTGGCGTCGCTTAAGCATGGTAAAACCCCAGGGTAATCCTGGGGTTTTGGCGCTGGAACCACCTTTAGCGCGCCGATAGAAGGGGGGTCCCATCCAGGTCTTCCGGTAGGGGAAGGCCCATCAGATCCAGGATGGTGGGCATCACCTCCACGATCTCCACTACCTCCTTATCGATTTTCTGCCCCTCGATATAGAGGAAGGCGTCGTCATAGGTATGCATCCCCACCAGAGGTCCCTTATCGGTGAGGCGGTCTTTTTTGGGGGAGCCCTTGAGGTCGTAGCCCCTCCTGGGCATGGCTACCAGGTCCGGGGCAAGAGGGTAGCAGGGGCCATTATAGGCTTCCTCCCGCTTGACCACCCGCTCGATCATGGGTTCGCCGCTCTGGGGGTCCATGAGAGCGGCCAATTCCTTGGCCAACTGAGAGCGGAACTCCTCATATTCCCGACCTGGCTCCACGCTCCCTCGCCCCTCTCGGCCTCGCAAATTGATATAGATCCTCCCCGGGTCCATACAATAGGCCTTGGAACTGCCCTCGATATCCATCCACGATTCGGGCGGCTCCTTGGTGAAACTCAGCCACCCCTTCTCCCTGAGCCAATGGTTGAGGTAGACCTCCCGCTCGATGGAGCAGAAGCCGTGGTCGGAGAGGATGATGAGGGTCACCTCGCGGCCCAAGCGCCCCTCCAGTTCCCCCAGGAACTGGTCAAGTTTCTTATAGAAGGCCAAGAAGGCCGGCCCATAGGTGGGGTCTCCCTTCTCCATATGCTCCCATAGAAAATGGTGAAGCCTATCCGTCTCCATGATGTGGAGCATAAAGAAATCCCACCCTTGGCTCTCCATGAGGTAGAAGGCCGCCTCGACTCGCTTCTCCAGGGTATAGTCCAGATCCTCCAGGAGTTTTTCCTTCGATTCCCGAGCCTGCCAGGGGTCCACGTCGATGCGGTAGCCCATCTCCTGGAGTTTCACCCCCACCCACTGAGGATAGCACCCCGTCTCCACCTTGGGCATCAAGAATCCTGGCACCAGGACGCCCTTCACCTCTCGAGGAGGGTAGGTGAGGGGGACGTTGATGACCACCACCCTCTTACCTCGCTGGCTGAGCACCTCCCATAAGGTTATGCTCTCCATGGTCTTGGAGTTGGGGATATAGGTATCATAGGAGGAGGGGTGGCGATCCACGAAACCGTAGATGCCGTGTTTTCCGGGGTTCTTGCCGGTCATGAAGCAGGACCAGGCCACGGAAGAGACGGTGGGGATGACCGAGTTCATGGGGCGAAGGCTGCCCCGGCCCACTATCTTGGCCAGGTGGGGGAGTTGCCCCTCTCCCATCAAACGAGTGATGAGGCTATAGGGGGTGCCATCCAAACCGATGACCACCACCTTCTTTCCTTTGCGACGGTCCAATAAGCCCATCTTCGCTCCTTAAGTGAAAAGTTCCCGGTTCTCGACCACCCAATCCAAGAGCCGCTTCACCCCTTCCCTCACCCCTACCTCGGGCCGCCAGCCCAGATCCCGCTCTGCCTTGCCGATGTCGCTTATGTAGACCTTCTGGTCCCCTGTGCGCCAAGGGCCAAAGGCCGCCTCCACGGGGCGGCCCAGGAGTTCCTCTAGGATCTCCCTGAACTCCATCCAGACGGAGAGGGCGTTCTCTTTTCCCCCGCCGATGTTATAGATCTGGCCGGCAGCGGCATCGATCCCCTCCACGGCCAAGTCGAAGGCCCTCAACAGGTCGTCGATGTAGAGGAGATCACGCACCTGTTTGCCGTCGCCATAGATGGTGATGGGGCGACCCAGGAAGGAGGAGATGACGAAATGGGCCAACCAGCCTTGGTCCTCGTTCCCGAACTGGCGCGGCCCATAGATGCAGGACATGCGGAAGACCACCGTCCTCAGGCCGTAGATGCGAGCATAATCCCGCACATATTGGTCGGCCGCCCCCTTGGAACAGCCGTAAGGGGAGTGAAAATCGAGGGGATAAGACTCTGCCACCCCCTGGGGGAGAGTGGCGAATCGATAACGGGTTTCCCCTTCCACCACTTCCACTCCCTCCAGGCCGCCATATACCTTGTTGGTGGAGGTGAAGAGCAAGGCCGGCTTCTTAGGGGAGTTGCGCGCCGCCTCCAGGAGGTTGAGGGTACCTAAAGCGTTGACCTCGAAATCCTCCCGGGGGTTAAGGACGGAGGTGGTCACCGCCACTTGAGCGGCGAGGTGGTAGATGACCTCTGCCCCCTCTACCACCTTTTTCAACTTTTGCGCGTCCCTGACATCGCCGAGGATTAGTTTGAAGGCCTCTCCATGATTGCTCTGGAGCCAGGCAATATTCTTCTCCGTCCCCGGGCGGGCCAGGTTATCGTAAATTATCACCTCCTCGCCTCGGGTGAGGAGGTGATGAGCCAAGTTGCTGCCGATAAAGCCCGCCCCTCCGGTGATGAGGGCCCTTCTCATCCTTCATCCCCCAGGGAGGGGGCTACCAAGATAGCCTCTCCTACCAGTAGCCCCACCCCCGTAGCCGGTCCATGATCTCCTCTTTATCCTGGTCCCTCCCTGACCTCTCAGCGCCACCGTCGGGAGTGGGCACGGTGCAAGGCTTGCAGCCTATGCTACGGTAACCCATATTGTAGAAGGGGTGGCGGGGGACGTTGCGGCTATTGAGGTAAGTCCAGACATCCTCTTCCTTCCAATGAAGGATAGGGTGAACTCGATAGATGCCGTTCTCCCTCTCGCTGATGAAATCCTCCCGGGAACGGACCACATGCTCATCGTGGCGGATGCCCACGATGCAGGCTTTCCACCCTTGCTCCTGCATGGTCCGTTCCGAGGGCTCTATCTTCAGCCAATAGCAGCACCTTTCCCTTTCCCCTTTCACCTCCTCGTAGGTCTTAATGGGCCGGGCTACTATCATATTGAGGTTCCATTCCCTCTTCAACCATTCCCGGAACTCGTAGGTCTCCTTAAACTTCACCCCGGTGTCGTTGGTCATGACCGGAATGGGGACCTCGCCGTAGATCTCCCTGATGAGGCTGAGGATGGCGGTGGAGTCTTTGCCGCCGCTGAAGGCCACCCCGATGTGAGGTTTCCAATAGTCGATGGTTTTCTGGAGGATCTCCTTAGACTTGGCTATCTTCTCCTCCATGGTCATCTGGTCCTCTGGCTTCTCCAGGGTAATGGTTAACTCCTTTATCATCTTCCTTCCCTGCTCTCCTTTTCTAGAACTCTCCCCTAAGGGGAGGTATTTTCGAAAAGCAATGGCAGAGTATAGCACATGGGAGCCCTTTTTGCAAGTGCTGGAAGGCTATTCGCTCACCTCCACGGACCCCAGGTTCACCTTATCGCCTACTGGTTGCCCCTCTTCATGGTAAGCCGGTAGGCGTTCCCCGCTCAGGGGGTCGTACAGGCCCACCACTAAGGTGTAACCGCCCGAAACTAGGTCCGCAGGGAGAGATATCTCGTGCCGGTCGACGATCACCTCCTGGGCCACCCAGCCGGTGGTGGGCAGGCTTCCCTGGCCGGGGAGGCTATCGCCCTGAGCCACGATCTCGCTCCTCTCGTCCAGGAGGTGGACAAAGACCACATAGGAGGTATCGGTCATGGACAGAGCCTGCCAATATAGGGTGAGGCGGAGCCTTCCCCCGGGCTTGGCCTCTGCCTCCAGATCGTAGCCCAGGAACCTGGCTAAATCCCCAAAGCGAAGGTCTAAGGGGTGAGTTATCGGTGGGAGGGTGAAGGAGCGCTCCTGTTCCCTCACCTCCACCGTGGCCAGTTCCTGAACGGAGCCGATGGGCAAAAGCCACCAAAGCCTGGGGATGGGATGTCCTTCCTCACGCACCTCCATACAGATCCGATAGCGGCCAGGGGGGAGTTCCGCCGGGAGAAGGAGGCTCTGCCCATCGCGCACCACCTCTCCCCGCTCCCAGTTTGAAGGGGGATAGCCCCCGCCTAGAGGGGAAAGCCCCTCCCCCCATCTCCGGCCCCCCTGGTCTTCCACCCAAAGGGATAAGGAAGCCTCCTCCAAAGGTTTAAGCGTTTGCCACAGGAAGGTGAGGGGGATGGACTCTCCCGGCTTAAACTCCTGTCCCCCCACGGAATAGCCCAGGAGGCGCAAGCGACTGCCGAAGTTAACCTCGGCCACCCTTTCCACCCCCCAGGAGTCCTCATCGGGCAGGAGCCTGGATCGGGGGATCTCCACTTTTCCTAATTGGGCCCGCCCCACCTCTTCCAGGCCTTCCGGACGGTAGAGCACCAAATTCAGGCCATACTCTCCGGGGGGGACGCCCGCCAAGATGGGCAGATCATAAACATCTATGACCCATTCTTGGGGCCTCCAGGCGGTGGTGGGATAGGCGAAATGGACCGGCCCGGAATCTACCTGGCCGGCCAGATGGCCCTCCCCATCGACCAGGCGCAGGGAGACCCAGTACTCCTCCATCTTGGCCAGAGCGCGCCAGTAGAGGGTGACCCGAAGGAGCCTCCCCGAGGGCCGCTCCAGGAGGGCCTGGTTGTACCCCTTCAAGAGGAGGCTGTCTGCGAAGGGGATATCGGTCTCTATTTGAGGTGAGGGGACCTGCCGTAAGGCTTTCCTTTGCACCCTTATGAGGGGGCCCAGGGCCGAGAGGTGCCACCTCTCCTCCGCCCCGGGGAGGGGGCGGAGGAGATATACCGGGCGGCCGGCCTCCAGTTCCCTCTCCACCGCGGCCAGCCGCTCTGGCTCCCTATCGGCGGCTATGGTGGTGAGGTGGGGCCGCACCCCCTGGGTCTCCTGAAAATAGCGGAGGAGGGTCATCTCCCCCAGGATGCCCACTATCACCCCATCCTCCTCCAAAGGTTGGGAGAGGAGGTCCAGGCCATAGTCGCGAACGGCCCACTCCTGGCTCCGGTCGAGGAGGTCATAGTTCCCTCGGAGCAAATGGAGGGGCAAGAGACCTCCGACTATCAGGAGCAAAGCGTAGCCGACCCTTTGCCCCCAGGCCTTTTGGAGAAGATGGGCTCTCTCGCCGAGGGCCACTAACCCTTCCCAGAGGAGGGCGAAGCCGCCCCCTATCCACATGGCGACGATTATGAAGGTGGGAATGAAGAAGACCTCGATATCCGGCACCCGGTAACCTAAGAGGAAGAGGAGGTTGGCTCCAAAGGCCAAGAGGAGAAGGAAGGAGACTTTGGGCCGGCGCAGGAGCCAGAGGAAGCCCCCTGCGGCCAGGGCCAACCCGGCCAGGCCGAATTGAGCCTTGAATAGGCTCAAATAGAAGGCTGCGTGGCGCGTTTGCTCCAAGGGGTTCTCGGTTAGGAAGATAGTGTAGCCCCCCGCGGTGACCTGCCTGATGAAGCCCTCCAGGGTGTTCACATAGGCCCCATCCAAGGAGGAGGTATAGATGCCCCTAAGAGGGAGGTAGAGATAGAGGAGAAGGGGAGCGAGGAAGAGAAGGAGATAGTTCGCCACCTCTCGCCCTCTCTTGAAGAGAGTCCTATCTACCATCCAGATGAAGGCCACTATGGCTGGGGCCCAGAGGAGCATGGTGCGGTGATGGGTGAGGCTCAAGCCGTAGGTCAGGGCCAAGGCTTCTAGCCCCCTCTCCCCTTGGCCTCGCTCAGCCTGCCGTTGCCAACGCAGGAGGAGGAAAAGCAGTAGGGCTACGAAGGCGCTGTTCAAGGTATAGACCTCGGCCACCAGCGACTGGGACCAGAAGGCCGGAGATACGGCCAGGGTCAAGGCCCCCAAGGCGGCGGGGAGGCGGTAGGGGAGAAGTAGAGCCAGGGCCCCGTAGAGGAGGGCCACGGTGAGGGCCCCGAAGGTGGCGGACATGAGGTTGACCCGATAGGCCACATCGCCTATGGGGAGGAGGGTGAAGAGTTTGCCCAGAAGGGTGTAAAGGGGGTAGCCGGTGGGGTGGGCGATCCCCAGTTTGTAGGTGACCAGTTGGAACTCCAGGCTGTCGTCGAAGATGGCCACCACCGAGGGGGCCAAGGTCCGCAGGTAAAGGAGGAAGGAGAGGCCGAAGAGGAGGAAACCGGTTAAACCGTCTATTCTCCCCCTTACGATTCCCTTAATGTGGTCAGACCACCCTGTCTTCACCTTCGCCCTCGCCAGAACATTCTACACTAAAGGCTACCCCAGGCCAAGAAGAGCCTTCCATCCCTCCCCAGGTTAGCGTGGGCCTGGCTATTGTGATATATTAAGGGGTAACGACACCGATACGGATGGAGAAGACGGAGACGGCCGATTTCCCTCCAGAACTAACCGAAGAACGACTGAAACATATGCTCCAACTGATGTGGCTTATCCGGGCCTTCGAGGAGAGGGCCGATCAACTCTACGCCCTGGGCAAGGTCCACGGCACCATGCACCTCTCCATCGGCCAGGAGGCCATGGCCGTGGGGGCGGTCTTGGCCCTGCGCCCCGACGATTATATCTTCAGCACCCATCGGGGCCACGGCCATTGTATCGCCAAGGGGGCCCACGCGAACCTGATGATGGCCGAATTCATGGGCAAGGAGACGGGCTATTGTCGGGGGAGGGGAGGCTCCATGCATATCGCCGATATCGAGGGGGGCAACCTGGGGGCCAACGGCGTGGTCGGGGGTGGCTTGGCCATGGCCGCCGGCGCCGCCCTTTCCGTCAAGATGAGGGCCACCGGCCAGGTGGTCCTCTGCTTCTTCGGCGACGGGGCGGCCAACCGAGGGATCTTCAACGAGGCCCTCAATCTGGCCTCCATCTGGTCCCTCCCCGTGGTCTACCTCTGCGAGAACAACCAATACGCCATGTCCACCCCTGTGGCCGTGGCCCTCTCCGTGGAGGATGTGGCTAAGCGGGCAGCGGCTTATAATATGCCTGGGGTGGTGGTGGATGGCAACGATATCTTGGCTGTCTATGAGGCCACCCGCCAAGCGGTGGAGAGGGCCAGGGAGGGCCAAGGCCCCACCCTGGTGGAGGGGAAGACCTACCGCTGGAAGGGCCACTCCAAGAGCGACCAGGAAAGGTACCGCACCAAGGCGGAGGTGGAGGCCTGGAAGAGGCAGTGTCCCATCGCCCGCTTCCAGGCCCTGCTCGTCCAAAGGGGGGTGATAGATGAGGCCCAGGGGGAGGAGATGGAAAGGGAGGCCTATGGCCTCATCGAGGAGGCGGTGGCCCTCGCTGAGGCCAGCCCCGAGCCCGCAGTGGAAACCATCACCGAGGGGGTGTACGCGCCATGAGGGAACTAACCTACGCTGAAGCCCTTCGAGAAGCCCTCCGCCAGGAGATGAAAAGGGACCCGCGGGTTTTCCTCATGGGCGAGGATATTGGAATCTATGGAGGGGCCTTTGGGGTCACTTATGGCCTCCTGGAGGAATTTGGCCCGGAGAGGGTGCGGGATACCCCCGTCTCAGAGGAGGCCATCGCTGGGGCGGCCATCGGGGCCGCCTTGGCTGGGATGCGCCCCGTGGCCGAGATCATGTTCATGGATTTCATCACCATCGCCATGGAGCAACTGGTCAATCAAGGGGCCAAAATCCGCTTCATGTTCGGGGGGAAGGCCAAAGTGCCCATGGTCCTGCGCACCCCCGCTGGTTCTGGTACCGGCGCCGCGGCCCAGCACTCCCAGAGCCTGGAGGCCTTCTTCGTCCACGTGCCTGGGCTGAAGGTGGTCATGCCCAGCACCCCCTACGACGCCAAGGGGCTACTCCTCGCCTCCATCAGGGATGATAACCCGGTCATCTTCGTGGAGCATAAGTTGCTCTATAAGACCAAGGGGCCGGTGCCGGAGGAGGAGTACACCGTGCCCTTGGGGGTGGCCGAGGTGAAGCGGGAGGGGAAGGATGTGACCATCGTGGCCACCTCCATCATGGTGCTCCGGGCCCTCCAGGCCGCGGAGGAGTTATCCCAGGAGGGGATCGAGGCCGAGGTGATAGACCCGCGGACTCTTAAGCCTTACGACGCGGAGACGGTCAACCACTCGGTGATGAAGACCGGCCGGGCCTTGGTGGTCCACGAGGCCCCCAAGACCGGGGGAGTGGGGGCGGAGATAGCGGCCTCCATAGTGGAGGGGGAGGCCTTCGACTACCTGGACGCCCCGGTGAAGCGGCTGGCTGGCCTGGATATCCCCATCCCCTACAACCGCAACCTAGAGTACCACACCGTGCCTCAGGTGGAGAATATCATCGAGGCGGTGCGAGAGTTGGTATAGTAAGCGTCGCTCACCGTGCCCCCTGCTCCTCCTCGTCGTTAGTCGGTGCTATGATATAATGGACGCGCTCTCTAGTTGAAAGGACTGGGCAGGCCCTGCATGTTGAGCTTGAGAATGGCGATGCTTGGGGCGATGATTTACTCTCTGCGCTTGGCTGTTCGCAAAAAGGGAGAAAATTAAGAAGGCGGACATTATCGGAAAACCAGATAGCACTTTGGCTGGAGCCGCAGTAGTATCTTCTTACACGGCCTCTGTGAGGCCTTGCAGGGGAGGCTGGTCCAGGAGGGTTATCGAGTGCGGGCCTACGTCCCTTACGGCCGCCAATGGTGCCCCTACTTCATGCGCCGCTTGGCCGAGCGGCCAGCGGTGCTTTTCGTCCTCCTGGCCAACGCCATTAAATAGTTCGGAGGTAAGTGATCATGAAACCGGAGTTCCAGAACGAACCGCTCGTCGATTTCGCCCGGGAGGAGAACCGCCG
>CAYUAM010000004.1:0-6937 GCA_964442805.1 uncultured Anaerolineales bacterium
CTATCCGACCAAGAACCTGGGGGCCTATGGTGACGGGGGAATGGTGGTCACCAATGATCCCCAGATCGCGGAAGGGGTAAGGCTGCTAAGGGAATACGGCTGGAAGGAAAGGTATATAAGTTCCATCAAGGGGCTAAACTCCCGGCTGGATGAACTCCAGGCCGCCATCTTGAGGGTCAAATTGGGCCACCTGGACCAGTGGAACGCGACCCGAAGGAAATGGGCCTCCCGGTACGACGAGTTGTTGGCCGATAGTCTAGTAAATGTGCCCCAGGAGGCCCCCTACGGAGGCCATGTCTATCACCTATATGTGATCCGGTGCCCACATCGCGATGGGTTGCGGCTCTTCCTGAAAGGGCGAGGCATAGATGCCTTAGTCCATTACCCCCTCCCCGTGCACCTCATGAAAGCCTATAGAGATTTGGGCTACCAGGAGGGGGATTTCCCCCAAGCGGAGGAGCATTCTCGCCAAGCCCTCTCCCTGCCCCTCTATGCAGAGATCACCGAGGAGGAGGTGGAGAGGGTGGCGAAAACCATAAAGGAGTTTTCCCCATGAACGAAGGGCCGCTTAAAGCCTTCCTCCTGCTCCTTTTTGCCATCTCCCTTTCCGTCACCGGGGAGTTCTTGTTGAAGAGCGGGATGAATCAGGTGGGGCTCCTCTCCCTGACTCCGGAGGCCTTCTTATTGGGCCTGAAGAGGGCCTTCTCCACCCCCCAAGTCCTGGGAGGTTTCTCCTTCATCTTTGCCGGCTCCATCGTCTGGCTGGCCGTCCTCTCCCGGGTGGATTTAAGTTGGGCCTACCCCATGCTCAGCCTGGGCTACCTCTTCGTGGTCCTCACCTCCTGGTTCTTCCTGGGGGAGAGTTTCTCCCTCCTCCGGCTGGTGGGGACCCTCTTCGTCTGCCTAGGGGTTTTCCTCATCTTCCGCAGTTAAGAGGAGACATCGGTGAGCGCGGCGGTTGACCTATTCCGGAGGGCGAAAGAGAGGGGTTGGCCCTACTGGTTGGGGCTACTAGGGGCTTCCCTGCTTTTGGGGGGCCTAGGGGGGATCATCCTGGTTTTCCTCCCTCCCCTCATAACCCTGGGCTTGGTGGTGGGAGTGGCGGTGGGGGTAGCCATGTTGAGGAGCCTCCAGGCCGGGCTCTTTTTCCTCATAGCCGTGGCCATCCTCCTCCCCTTCGGGGCCATCCCCATAAACCTGGGCTTCTTCCCCACCTTCCTCGACCTGGCCCTCCTGGCCCTCTTCGGGGTCTGGCTGGCCCGGCTCTTGACCCGCAACCAAGAGGGGGTCATATCCTCCCCCTTGGACGGGCCCATCCTCGTCTTCATCCTCCTGGCCTTCTTCTCCTTTGTGGCGGGGACGGCCCACGCCGTTCTCACCAAAGATGTCCTGCGCCATTTCGGCGAGGTTATCCTGGCCATCCTCCTCTTCTTCGTGGTGGTGAACACCGTCGGTGATAGGCGACGATTGAGGTGGACCGTCCTGGCCCTGATGCTGGCCGGCTTCCTCTCCGCCCTCATCGGGATAGTCCTCTCCTTCCTCCCTCGGGAACTCGCCGTTCGCCTCCTCTCCGCCTTGCGCATATTCCACTACCCTTCCGGCTGGGGCGTGCTCCGCTTCGTCGAGGATGATCCCCTCCTCCCTCTGCGCGCCATCTCCACCTCCATCGACCCTAACGTCCTAGGGGGTCTCCTCATCTTAGTCACCTCCCTCACCGCCCCGCAACTGGTCGCCCCTCGCCCCCTCCTCAAGAGGTTCCTGGTGGTTCCCATGTTGGCGGTGATGCTGACCTGCCTGCTCCTCACCTTCTCCCGCGGCTCCTTCGCCGGGCTGGCTGCGGCTTTGCTCTTCTTGGGCGCTCTCCGTTATCGACGTCTTCTCATCGCCTTGGCGATGGTGGGGCTTCTCATCCTCATCCTGCCCCAAACCCAGACCTACGTCCAGCATTACATCGCCGGGGCTAGGGGGCAGGATCTGGCTACCCAGATGCGCTTGGGCGAATATAAGGACGCCTTTAAACTCATCTCCCGTTACCCCTGGTTCGGGGTGGGCTTCGGCGGCGCCCCCAGCATCGACCTCTACATCGGCGTCTCCAACGTCTACCTCCTCATGGCCGAGAATATGGGGCTGGTGGGGCTGGGGGTCTTCCTCTCCATAATGGGCCTCTTCTTCGCCCACGTGGCCGGGGCCTGGCGGGACGTAGCCCAGGACCCAGAAGGCCAGGCCATCCTCTTGGGCCTGGTGAGCGCCCTGATAGGTGCTCTGGTGGGAGGCCTCGTCGACCATTACTTCTTCAACCTCGATTTCCCCCATTCCGTCTCCCTATTCTGGCTCTATGTGGGGTTGACCATGGCGGCCACTAAGGTTTACCTTCCATCCCCAGAGGAACCAGGGGAGTAGATGGCTGGTCTATCCACCCCTTCACTTGTGGAGTCCTCTCTGGTATAATGATGACAAAATTAGGCGTCCATTTTGCAGCGCCATCGCAATGGGCGTTGTTGGGCGGTGGTATCAAAGAGAGGGCCCGAATCTTCCTCAGCAGGGTGAGAGACGTAGTGAGTAGGAGGTGATAGGATGTTAGGATGGGATGGCGTACTGTATGGCGCGCTGCGGTATGGGGAGTCCGAGCCGGACCTCTCCTCGACGGGATCGCAGCCTTAGGCGTTTGATTGACATCGGTGTACTAGCCGCTATAATGACCGGTGAGGATTACTTGGAGGGAGGTAGTCAAGGTGTCAGCTCAATCGGTAGACAAGGTTGATCTCATGTTGTTGCTTCTGTACGCACCTGGGCCGGCTGGCAAACACGCACCGCCACTTTACGGAATCACTCGTTTGGAGAAGCTTCTGTTCCTCTTGGAGAAAGAGGGCGGCCTTGCCAAGACAGTTGAGCACTACGAGTTCGAACCCTATAAGTTTGGGCCGTTCTCCAGCGATGTATATGACACCCTTGAAGCGCTCCGAGCCTGGGCTCTTGTTGAGGTTCGACATAGAAGTATCACCGATCACTACGAAGCTGCTGAAGCTCTACGCTTGGATGACGACCTCAGTGATGAGGAAGAAAATATACAAGCCGTTCCCTTCCAGCCAATCGAGAAGCCCGCCCGCCAGGAGAAAGTCATCAGTCTAACCGAACAGGGTAGGCTGTTAGCAGAGAAGCTGACCCGGAAGCTTAGCACGGAGGATTGGACCGCTCTCACGAGCATCAAACAAAAGTACAGCGGCCTTTCACTCCGCCATCTCATTGCATATGTCTATCAGACATATCCCGAGACTGCCACTGAATCTGAACTGGCGTAAGGAACTATGAGTCCACCATCGACCTGGCCATTGCTAGGAGCATTCTTGACTATTTCCATATTCGTTGGCCAGTTCCTTTGGTCGAATTTCTTCAACATCCGCTCTTCTCTGAGGAAAGACTTTGGGGATCGGCTAGAGCAGGCCAAGCTGAAGATTATCGCAGACAAATACATACCCCGATTGGCTTACCTGTATGAAGAAATCCAAGAGAGCGGTGTGGAATTTGGCGATGAGGCCCTAATGGCCGAACTTACGTCCACTGAATTTTTTGGAAGGATCATCGCCCTGTACGAGCCGTTGTCCGAGCGAAAAGCGTTGGAGGACAAGTTGGCATCCCTAAAGAGACGCGGAGAACGAGTTGCCATCTGGGGAGGAGTTTTCGTCTTCACCTTGCCCCTGTCGTACTTCCTCTTCCTGTGGCCAATTTCAATCCCCTCGAATCCGTTTCGCATCATCGCACTTACGCTCTGGTTAGTCTTTTTGGTGCTTGCCCCTTTTTGCTCGGCAGCGTGGAATCTCGCTTTATTCTGGCAGGAACGAGCACACTTGGACGAAACGCTCGATTCTCTCAGAGATAGCTGACAAGGAGGCCACAGCCGATGTCCAGGAAGCTAACCGAAGCCAGCATGGGGAAAGCCGTCTGTCAAATGAACATGTTCAAAGGTCTGGGCGTTCGATTCCTTGCGGAGGTGCCTTACGGAGCAAAGCGAATCGATCTCGCGGGTTTGTCTACTGACTCACAGATCTTTGCGATCGAACTTAAGGTGGACAAGTGGCGCCGCGCCATTTGGCAGGCTTCTATCTACCAACTGTGCGCCAATTTCGCCTATATTGCTGTTCGACAAGAATACACTCATCGGGTTGACATCGATTATCTAGGCGGCTTGGGCATCGGTCTGATTGCCGTGACTGATGGCAAGGCTCATCTTCGTTTGGAGGCCCGCCCCTCACCCATCCTAATTCCGCGAGAGCATCAGAGCCTTCACGATTTGCTTGTGGCAAGTCTATCGCAGAAGGAACACGACGATGCCTGCCTTCTTTGATGAATTTGACTGGTTCTTGGCCTATGGCAACGCCGATCAAAGCTTCTTCCGTAACCATTGGAGGCTGTACAACGCCGTAACGGTTCCAGGCACCATGGCTACTTATTTTCGCCAGGGTACCGGGGGATTCGTCATAGCGCTCAACAAACCATACATTATCGATCCCCGAACATCGATCTTCCAAGCCGAGTTTGATAGGAGTCGGAGACATCGCCAACTGGCAGAAATGCATGGCCCCAGGGCCAGCGCTATCATGACGACACGGCCATTCAGACAAGCGGACCTTCAGCAGGATCTACTGGAGGAGATGGCCGCGTACGTCGCGGAATTCCAGAGAACGTACGCCCAAACTAGTGCTGATAAGCTAGAAGAATACCTGAACTTGCTGGGACAGGAGCCTGAGCGACCGTCTGCCCCAACCTTTGTGCTACCTCCCTATTTCCGATTCAACGAGGTTCATGATCCATGGTACAGCGCCTCAGTATTCATGGCAACAACAGCACTGGAGTACAGTAACGGATTGCCTGTTTGCCCTGTGATCTGCCTCTCATTGAGGTGTCTTCAAGCACGCGATTTCGATACCATCGCAGATTCATATGATCACGATGGCTTCGGAGGTTATTTCATCTGGGTGAGTAGTCTAAATCAATATAGGAACTCATCGGATGATTTGAGAGCTTTTGCTGAGCTAATTGCATCCTTCCATACCAAGGGCCGGCCGGTCATCAACCTGTTCGGGGGATATTATGCTGCCATGCTGAGCCACCTTGGGCTCGGAGGGATAAGCCACGGCGTTGGGTACGGTGAGGCGCGGGACGCATTCTACTATCGAGGCGGTCCACCTGGCGAACGGTATTACGTGCCCTTGCTCCATCGGTTCTATCCTCTTAAGGAAGCTTTGCTGTTATTGAGGCGCTTGCGCTTCCCTGAGTTGAGGTGTGAATGTCCAGCTTGTGCCAGAGTCTCTCGAGAAGATGATCCAGCCGCGAGCCAGGCCAGCCAGCTGGATCGCGAAGGTCTGCTTTCCCACTTCCTCTACTCGCGGCGCCAGGAGCTAGACCATGTAGCTGACACTCCTCTGCGGGACCTGATTGCCGAGTTGCGATCAACTTATAACAGAATCGCTGATGGATACGAACCTGACATTGTGACGCGAGTAGACCACCTAGCTAACTGGGTACAAGCGCTGAGCGGCCTAGAAGCATAACGCTAGCGCCGCTTGCACGCCCCACCACCTTCTGAATCTGTGTATCGTGATGTCCCCCCTGGAGAACAAGTGGTTTCTGCCCGTGATGCTTAGGTGCTCTTCTGCTGAATCTTCCGCGTCAGGGTGAGAGGAACGCGAGGGTGTGGCCGAGGTCATCGATGACTTGGCCGCTACCAGACCATCCCCGTAAGAACAGCCCCTTCCGTGTTGGCAAGGAGGCTTTTTACCGTGAAAGGTAACCCCTTCTTCAAGGAAGGGTTGCTCCAAGAGAGGTTGAACGAGCGCACCCGCTGTCTGGTCTGCGAGCGGAGATGCGCCCTACGCGAGGGACAGGTGGGCTGGTGCAAGACCAGGCGAAACGAGGGGAGTACGATTTACACCCTCATCTACGGCGACGTCTCCTCTCTCTCTTGCAACCCCATAGAGAAGAAACCCTTCTATCACTTCTACCCCGGCAGCGTGGCCCTGACCGCGGGGAGTTGGGGCTGCAACTTCGCCTGCCCCTGGTGCCAGAATTGGGGGATAAGCAAGTCTGAGCCCAAGGGCGAAAGATATATCTCCCCCAAAGGGTTCGTGGAGGAAGCCCTAGAGTCTGATTGCCAGGGGACCTCCATCAGTTTCAACGAGCCGACCCTATCCTTAGAGTGGTCGCTGGAGGTCTTCCGGCTGGCCAGGGAGAGGGGCCTATATAACACCTTCGTCACCAACGGCTACATGACCGAGGAGGCCCTGGACCTCTTGATCGAGGCCGGCCTGGAGGCCATGAACGTGGATATCAAGGGCTCCCAGGAAGTAGTGAAGCGCTACTGTCATGCCGATGGGGAAGTGGTATGGCGGAACTGCCGCCTTGCCAAGGAGAGAGGAGTGCATCTCGAGGTCACCACGCTGGTCATACCCACGGTGAACGACGATGAGGCCACCCTGCGAGCCATAGCCGCCCGCATTCGCGATGAGTTAGGGGAGGAGACCCCCTGGCACCTGAGCGCCTACTACCCCGCCTACCGTTTCCGCCAGCCCTCCACTCCCCTCTCCACCCTGGAGAGGGCCTGGCAGATAGCCAAGGAGGAGGGGCTGGTGTTCATGTATTTGGGGAACGTCCTGGGCCACCCCCACGAGAACACCTATTGCCCCTCCTGCGGGACGCTCCTCATCCAGCGGTATGGGCTGCAAGTCGTGGCCTATCGGATCGAGGGGGGCAAATGCCCCCACTGCGGAAGGCCAATACCAGTCATAGGTAGCGCGGTCATGCCCAGAGCAAGATAAGGAGAATCGAGGCAGGGCCACCCTTAGAATTGTTCAATATCAACACTATAAGGCGAACTATGTTACCTCCAAGTGTGATTAGGTCACAAATAGTGGTCATGCTTTTTTGAGTAACTCTATCGTGG
>CAYUAM010000004.1:6947-20981 GCA_964442805.1 uncultured Anaerolineales bacterium
GGCATGAATGGCTGTCTGCAGCAATTGCGGTGAGGGAAGATCTGCCTTATAATGTGAATATGCTAAGGTTGTCGTCTGGTGTGTAGGGAGAGCCTGAAACTAACCTTCGGCACCGGACGCGCACAAGTGCGGTTCGAATAGGAATGGAGGACCACGATGTATAAGTCGTTCTCGGTTAAGAACTTTCGAGGGTTCCACGACCTACTGGTGGAGCCATTGGCACGGGTAAACTTGATAGCAGGCAAGAACAACGTTGGCAAAACAGCCCTGCTTGAAGCCCTATTCATTTTTCAAGGGGCACTAAACCCGGAATTGCCGGTTCGCATGAACGCGTGGCGAGACGTTCCGCCGTCGAAAGAACCGATAGAGGGATGGGGACCATTATTCCGAAACTTTGATCTCGGAGGACCTATAAGGATCTCGAGTGTCGATCTCGAGGACAGAACCCGCAAGCTTGTGATCGAGTTTGTGGAGATCAAAGAATCTGTGATTCCGTTGGTGTCACCGACTGAGGTGAGTGCTCCGGCGGGCGAAACTGGGCCGTTCGAAGCAAGAATTGAGGGTGGAGAATTGGTACTCGTGTACACCGACGAATCGGGCAAGACTGTGAGAGGTCGGGCCTTACTGGAGAGAGATGGTGTGCATATTGAGCCCCCAAAGGAAGGGTATGCCTTGCCCGGGATATTCCAGGCGGCTCGTCGAAAGGCCTTGGAAGACGCTCAACGGTTCAGCAGGCTGGAGATAGAGGGGCGCCAGGAGCAAGTCTTGAGGGCTTTGAAAATTATCGAACCGCGACTTAAGAGACTCATGGTAGTACCTGCTGCTGATGGTCCAAAAGTATATGGTGACATAGGACTCACTAGAGCCATGCCTGTATCTCTCATAGGTGAGGGGATGGCCCGTATGCTCTCCATGGTGCTAGCGTTTCCGCATGTAGAGAAGGGTCTAGCGTTGCTTGATGAAGTAGAGAATGGACTCCATCATACGGTCATGGTCGAGGTGTGGAAGGTCATCGCACAATTTGCTCGGGAATACGATGTGCAGGTCTTTGCAACGACGCACAGCGACGAGTGCATTCGCTCAGCTCACCTGGCCTTTCAGGAATTCGGGCCGTACGACCTTCGTCTTCATCGCCTCATCCGCCAGGATGACAAGATCACGGCTATGACCTATGATACGGATATGCTGGAGGCTGCGCTTGATACCGGACTTGAGGTACGCTAATGACTAGTGAGTGCCAAGGGGGGATTGAACTCCAGGAGGCGAAGCTGCTGATCGCAGAGGGCAAGGATGAGGAGAATCTGTTCTCCAAATTGATTGAGCAGGTTGGCCTCCAAGGGATCCAGGTTCTGGGGCGGGGCGGAAAGACTCAATTCCGGTCGCTGTTGGCGACACTCAAGGCTGATCCAGCCTTCTCCAGGGTGGAATCACTTGGCATAGTCCGGGACGCGAATGCGAACTGCGATGTCGCCTTTAGGAGCGTTTGCGATGCTCTTAAGGACGCCGGGCTTCCTGTCCCAACTAAGGCGTGGACCTCTACGGATGGTGCTTCGCCGCCTCGTGTGACGGTAATGATTCTGCCAGCGGATAACCAAAACGGGGTCCTCGAGGACGTATGCCTTGCTTCGATAGAAGACGATCCAATAATGACCTGTGTCAACCAATACTTTGCGTGTATCTGTGAACAGGGTAGTTCGCGCCCCAAAAGCTTGTCCAAAGCGAAAGCGCATGCCTTCATGGCATCAAGGACCGAGCCCTGCGTGAGGGTGGGCGAGGGAGCGTTGAAAGGATACTGGAACTTTGATCATCCCGCTTTCGATCAGATCAAGGAGTTTCTTGGCCGGCTGTAACTACTCGTTGATGGTCACTTTCGTTGAATAATCATAGAATCAGTAGGAATTTGCGTGGAGCCCTTTCCTTCTTCCCTCGGGAGGGGCTCATCTTGCTGGGATCGACGAAAGGCGCTTTTTGCCCATAAGCTAAGCAGGTATGAAACCCATTCAAGCACCTGGCCGAAAAGATGAACGTCCTATCGAATAGCGATAGCAGTCCATCCCGAAGTAACGATTGCGATCTACGAATGACATCCCCAACTTCTCAATAACCCTTTGCGACGCTATGTTTTCCGGATGCACGATGGCCACAATGGTCTCCAATTCCATGGTCTCAAAACCAAAACGCAAACTGGCTTTGGCCGCCTCTGTTGCGAAACCCTTTCCCCAAAAGGCCTTGCCCAGTAGATAGCCTACTTCTACCTCTTCCGTCCCCGGCAGAAACTGTAAACCGCTCCAACCGATCAACCCCTTCTTGGAGTGGCGTTCAACCGCCCACCAGCCATATCCATGCTTCTTCCAATGCTCAAGTTGTCCAAGGATCAGTTTCAGAACTTGATCCCGTGAAGGAGGGTTTGTATTGGGGAAGTAACGGAGAACATCCTTGCCACTGAGGAGATGATGCAGAGGTTCGGTGTCCTCTTCGATGAAGGCGCGGAGGATTAGGCGAGAAGTTGTTATGGTCGGTATTCCCACTATCACCATACTCCTATCGAGCGAGTTAAATGAAGTGCGGCCTGGCGGTTACGAGCAAACTCCGAGTGCTTCCTGGCCGCTTGTTAGCCCTCTTCCCCTTCCGGGCTCTCTTAGTCACTTGACACAAAAAGAGGAGAAAGAGACACCCTCTCCTCTTTAGTCAACTTAAAGGAAGCAATAAGACGGCTTAAGCCTCCGCCTTACCCCTCTTCTTCTTTTCCTGCTCCAGTTTAGCCATCAACTCCTCTTTCTTCTTGGCCGCCGTTTCTTTTCCCTCCTCGATGGCTTCCTGGAGGCGCTCCTTTTGCTCCTCTAGGACCACCTCTCCCTTGGCTTGAAGTTCCTCGGCCGTCTTACGAGCCTCCTCGGTCATTTCCTCGGCCCGAGCCTTCAACTCGATCCCCCTCTCCCTAAGGAAGGCCCTCGTCTCCTCGCCGGGTTGGGGAGCCAAGAGCAAGCCGATAATCGCTCCCACTAGCCCGCCAACGATGAAACCGGCCAGAAACTCGCCCCCTTTAGAATCGTCAGCCATTTTATCCTCCTCTCTCCAAACTCGGGTTAGGTCTTGCCTTTTCTGCCCCGCGCCATCACCTTGGCCACGGTACGCAACGCAGATAACCAACTGACCCCCTTCACCAGAGGCGTGACCACGGTCTCGCTGACGAAGGAGGTGGTGCCCCGCACCGTGCTGATGGTCTCGTTGGCCGAGTCGAGGATGGGCTTCACCTCCTCCTCCAACATCTTGGCCAACCCTCTAATCTGGAAGGCCAGTATGATCAGGAAGAGCCCTATGAGCAACGACTCCAAGGCCAAGGCGATGATGGCGATATCCCTGATAACGGTCAAGGTGGACATTTGTATTCCATTATATCATATCTTAAACCGCTTGGCAACGAACAAAAAGAGCCAAGAACCGAGAGAGCCCTCCAAGGGGTGGGCAGGGCCCATGAGGAGAAAGGAGAAGCCAGCCGCCTCCGCCACCAATTGCCCCAGGAAGAAGCCCAGCACCGCGGCCACCCAAAAAAGGGCCAACTCCTTCACCTTTCTGCCAAATAGGAGATGGAAAAGGAGAGCGTGGATGGTGGCCAAGAGGAGGGAGAGGGCCAAAGGTGGGGAGAGAAAGGGGTACATTTTAGGCTCCCCCCTCGATGATGCCGCCCCCCAGGACCTCCTCCCCAAGATAGAAGACCACGCCCTGTCCCGGGGCCACTGCCTTCGGTGGCTGTCGGAAAGCCAGATGAGCCCTGCCTCCGTCCAAAGAGGTGAGGAGGGCCGGAACTGCCTCGGCCTTGTATCGCACCTTGGCCATAATCTCCAAGGGCTCGGAAGGGGGCCGAACCACGTAACTCGCCTCCTTCGCCCAAAGGGCAGAGCAGTCCAGGTCAGAAGCGTCGCCCACGATCAAGGCGTTACGCTCAGGGTCTAGATGCAAAACATATAGGGGCTGACCTACCGCTAAGCCTAACCCTCGCCTCTGCCCCACAGTATAGTAAGCCAAGCCCTGATGCTCTCCCAAGAGACGGTCCCCCAAATCCAAGATGGGACCGGGCTGCGGTGCAAGAGGGCTGTAGTCGCGCAGGAAGCGCCGGTAATCCCCCTCCGGGGCAAAGCATAGTTCTTGGCTCTCCTCCCTCTCGGCCACGGGGAGACCCCTCTTTCGGGCATAGGAGCGCACCTCCCCCTTGGTGCGCTCGCCCAGGGGGAAGAGGAGTTGGCTCAACTCCTCCTGCCCCAACATATAGAGGGCGTAGGATTGATCCTTAGCCTCGTCCCGGGCCTTGAGGAGCCGAAAGAGGCCATCCCTCCGCCCGATGCGGGCATAGTGGCCAGTGGCCAGATGGCTCGCCCCCCAGGCCAAGGCCTTCCGGCGCAGGAGACGGAACTTAAGGTGGCGGTTGCACTCCAAACAGGGGTTGGGGGTACGGCCCTGGGCGTATTCCTCCTGGAAATAGTCCACCACATAGCGCCGGAACTCCTCCTCGAAATTCGAAGGGTAGAAGGGGATGCCCAAGGTCTGGCAGACCCGACGGGCGCCCTCCAGGGCCTCCGGCGCGCAACAACGGTTCTCCACCCCCTCCGGAGACCAGAGGCGCATCATCACCCCTATCACCTCGTAGCCTTGCTCCACCAAGAGGGCGGCGGCCACCGAACTATCCACCCCGCCGCTCATGGCCACCGCCACCCTTCTGACTTCCTCAGCCATAGCGTTAACCTCTCACTCCTCGATTATATCACCTCGGCCAAAGCCCCACAACCAGACGACCTTGACAGAATGGCCGGGGTAGATAGAATGGCCACAAAGGAGGTGAAGACGCTTCGTACCCTATGGCGAGGTCTGGTCGGTTTCGCCTTCGCCAGGCTGTATAATGAACTGGCCTATTTCTATGACCTGGTCAGTCGCTTGGTCTCCCGCGGGGAGTGGCCCAAATGGCAGAGAGCCGCCTTATCTCGCCTTCTAGGGAAGAGGGTCCTGGAGGTCGCCTTCGGCACCGGCGATCTCCTCTCGGAGATGGCCTCCCGGGGCTATCTGGCCTTCGGGGTGGAACTCTCCCCTCACATGCTCAGGGTGGCCCAGTGGAAACTGCACCAAGGTGGCCAAAGGGTCCCTATATGTCGGGCTCGGGCCCAGGAGTTGCCTTTCATCTCTGAGGCCTTCGATTCCGTGGTCTCTACCTTCCCCGCCTCCTTCATCCTGGACCCAAAGGCTCAAGGGGAGATGGCGAGGGTTTTAGCCCCCCGAGGCCGATTGGTGATAGTGAGCGAGGGACGACTATTGTGGCCCGACCCCTGGTCCCGCTTCCTCAACTGGGCGCTGGATATCACCTGTGGCCATGGCTCCCCACTGGGAGTGATGCGAGGGCTGGCCCCCTCGGGCTTGACCCTCTGGGAGGAAGTGGAAGGGGACGATAGGAGCCAGGTATGGATCATAGTGGGCGAAAAGGAGGAAAAGGGTGGAACTAGATGAGGCCATAAGGGGGCGGAGGAGCATCCGCAAATATGAGAAGGGGGCCGTTATTCCTCCAGGGGATTTGGAGGCCATACTGGAGGCGGCCACTTGGGCCCCCTCCAGCACCAACGTCCAACCCTGGCGCTTCATCGTGGTCACGGCGCCGGAGTTGATATCCCAGATGGCCCAGGCCGTCTTCGACAAATTCCAGGAACTCTCCCTCCAGGCCTATGAGGCCGGGGAGAAGAGGGTGGCCGCCTTCTGCCGCTTCATGCGCTCCTATGGAGGGTTTTTCGGAGAGGCCTCGGCGGTCATCATCGCCTGTGCCGTGCGCTATGATATCAGCCGTTTCGGGCTGGACGAATATATGCTCATGGCCAAGATAGAAGAGTTAGGGGGCCCCAGCCTAGAAGCCATGGTCATCCGCACCGTGGAGAAGAGCGTGGCCATGGCCGTGCAGAACCTGCTCCTCAAGGCCCACCAGTTGGGCTACGGTACCTGCGTCATGGACTCACCCCTGGTGATCGAGGAGGATCTACGCCAGATGCTCCACATCCCTTCCCATTATCAGTTAGTGATGGTCATCCCCATAGGGGTGCCGGCGCAAAAGCCGGAGCCCCCGGAGCGGATGGGGGTGGAGGAGGTGACGAGATATATCTCGTCTAAAGGAGGAGAGAATGATGGATGAGACGGAAGCCCTCTTCAAGGAACTGACCGAAGCGCCGGGGGTGCCCGGCTACGAGGGCGAGGTGCGGGCCATCATCCGCCGCCATTTGGAACCCCTGACCACCATCGAGCGAGACCGCATAGGCAGCATCATCGGCAAGAAGGTAGGGCAGGGTGAGAGGCCTAGGATAATGCTGGCCGGCCATATGGATGAGATAGGCTTCATGGTTAAACTCATCACCAAGGATGGATTCCTAAGGTTCGTCCCCCTGGGCGGATGGTGGGATCAGGTGCTATTAGCCCAGCAGGTGGTGATCAAGACGGCTCAAGGAGATGTATATGGCGTGGTGGGGGCCAAGCCTCCTCACCTGCTTCCTCTGGAGGATAGGAAGAAACTGGTGGAGAGGAAAGATATGTACATCGATATCGGGGCCTCCTCCGAAGAGGAAGTCCATCGGGCTGGGGTGAGGCCCGGCGACCCCATCGTCCCCCTCGCCGCTTTCACCCCCCTAGCCCCAGGCAAGACTTACCTGGCCAAAGCCTGGGATGACCGTGTGGGCTGTGCCCTCCTAATCCAGGCCTTACAAAGCCTGTCCCAAGGCTCCCACCCCGGCACCATTTACGGGGTGGGCACGGTCCAGGAGGAGGTGGGGCTGCGGGGGGCTAAGACCAGCGCCGATATCGTATCGCCAGACGTGGCCATAGTGCTAGAGGTGGATGTGGCCGGCGACGTGCCAGGCATAGAGCCCCAAGAATCGCCCATCAAATTGGGAGGGGGGCCGGTCCTGCTGGTCTACGATGCTCGCATGATCCCCAACCTTAAACTGCGCGACCTGGTGGTTGAGACAGCCAAGGAACTAGAGATCCCCCTGCAATTCTCGGCCATCGAGGGCGGCGCGACCGATGGGGGGATGATCCATCTCCATGCCGGCGGCGTCCCCACCGTGGTCATCTCCGTGCCCACCCGCCACATCCATAGCCATGCCGGCATCATACATCGCGACGACTACGACCGAGCCCTACAGTTGCTGGTGGCGGTAATAAAGCGGCTGGATTGGGCCACCGTGGAGGGGCTGACCGCCTAGTCGCCTGTAAAGCCAGAAGATGAACGGAGAGAGCACCATAAAGAGCGGCCATCACCGGGAAGGAGGGCAGAGGGCGAGGATCATCGAGATAGAGGCTGGGGAGGTCCGAGCCCGGGCCCAATTGAATGACACGCAGACGGCTCGAGCCATCTGGGAAGCCTTGCCCATAAAGGGGCAGGCCAACAGGTGGGGGGAGGAGATCTACTTCTCTATCCCCCTATCCTTGGAGACGGAGCGGGGCCAGGAGGTAGTGGAAGCCGGAGACCTGGGGTACTGGGCCCCAGGGAGAGCCTTCTGCATCTTCTTCGGCCCCACCCCCGCCAGCCGCGGCCAGGAGATCCGCGCTGCTAGCCCGGTCACCGTCTTCGGCCGCCTCATCAGTGAGGCTTCGGCCTTTAATAAGGTGAAGGATGGCACGCCCATCTCGGTGCGTCGAGTTGCATCCTGAAGAAAGATGGGTATAATTCCTTTTTGGTTAAGTGAATCGACCATAGATCGTTCAACCTAGCAGCAGGCTTTAGGAGGTCCCCGTGGCTTCTAAGAAAACCGTCTACGGAATCGGCTGCCTAGTCAGTGCCCTGGTCCTTTGTTCCCTTTGTACCCTGGGGGCTATACCCCTCTGTGCCCCCGGCTTCAAACCCAACCTTCGGTTCGAACTCCCTCCCATAGCCATAGCAGCGGAGAAATTGACCGTACTCTCCCTCGGTGGCTTTTCCTTCCCCATCACCAATAGCCTGGTGGCCACGGTCATAACCTCCCTACTCCTCATCGCCTTCGCCTATTTCGCCACCAGGAAACTGGAGATGGTGCCCCGGGGGCTCCAGAACTTTGCCGAGATGGCGGTGGATGCGGTCTATGGCCTAGTGGTCAGCGTGGCCGGGGAGAAGAGAGCAGCCACCTTCTTCCCCTGGGTGGTCACCATCTTCCTCTTCGTCCTAGTCTCCAACTACCTAGGGCTAGTCCCAGGGCTGGCGGCCATCGGCCTCAAGGAGGTCCATCACGGGGAGGAGGTTATCGTACCCTTCCTCCGCTCCCCCAGTACAGACTTGAATGTGACCGTGGGCCTGGCGCTGGTCTCCGTATTTGCCACCCAATACTATGGCATCCGCGCCCTGGGCGGCATTAAGTACGCCGGCCGGTTCCTAAATTTCAAGGGGCTATTCACCCTTCCCTCCCTCCTAGCCGGAGAGGAAAAGATGGAGATGATGGACTTCATCATGGAGATCTTCAAGCGAGCCTTCATCGACCCCTTCGTGGGGATCCTGGAGATCGTCAGCGAAGTAGCCAAGATAATCTCTTTCTCCTTCCGACTTTTCGGCAATATCTTCGCTGGCGAGGTCATGCTTTTGGTCATGGGCTTTCTCCTCCCTTATCTAGGCACACCGGCCTTCATCGGCTTGGAACTCTTCGTGGGCCTCATCCAGGCCTTCATCTTCGCCGTGCTCACTCTGGCTTTCATGACTATGGCCACTTTGACCCACGAGTGACCATTAAGCGTGCGACTCCAAGCATAAATCATAAGAACGAGGAGGTAGCAAAGTGACACCTGAAGCAGCGCGGCTCCTAGCGGCAGGATTGGCCATTGGCTTAGGGGCCATAGGCCCTGGCCTGGGGATAGGCTTGTTGGCCTCCGGGGCCCTCCAATCGATCGGCCGGAACCCCGAAGCCGCCGGACAAATCCAGATCAATATGTTCATCGGCATCGCCTTCGCCGAGGCCATCGCCATCTACGCTCTAGTGGTGGCCATGATGCTCATCTTCGTGGCCTAGGCCCGAGGTGCTGGAAAGGAGAGAGTTCTATGGAAGCGCTGGGTATAGACCCCGCCCTTCTGATCTCGCAGGTAGTTAACTTCCTCATCCTCTTCCTGGTGCTGCGTTTCTTGCTCTATAAGCCCATCCTGGGCATGCTTCAAGGGCGGCGGGAGAAGATAAAGGCCGACCTGGAGGCGGCTGAAGAGGCCAGAAGAGAAGCAGCGGAAGCCAAACAGGAGTACGAGAGGCAGTTGGCCAAGGTGGAGGAGGAACGGCGTGCTGCCCTGGCTAAAGCTATGGAGGAAGCCGAGAGGGAAAAGGAGAAGATCCTCCGGGAGGCTCGGGCCGAGGCCCAAGAGATCCTGGCCAAGACCCGGAGCGAGGTGGAGTATCAACGCCAACAGGCCATGGTGGAGATGCAAGGGCAAGTGGCCGAATTGGCCATTGCCGCTGCCTCTAAGGTGATCAGCCAATCCCTAGATGAAAAGGCCCATCGCCGCCTCATCCAAGAGTTCCTGGCAGAGGCCGACCAGTTCAAGTAGGAGGGAAGGAGAGGATGGCCCAGGTGGCTACAGTGAAGAGCGCGGTGCCCCTGACCGAGGAGGAACGACAGGCCTTGCGCCAGAAACTTGCGCCCAATTTCGGCGGCGACATAGAACTGACCTGCCAAGTGGACCCTCACATCTTGGGCGGCGTCATCGTACGCGTGGGTGACCAGGTCATCGACGGCAGCGTGGCCGGCAAGTTAGAGGCCTTGAAGAAAAGCCTCCTCCCGGGGCGCTAGCGGCTCATATAGGGAGGTTAGAAAGTGGCCATTAGAGCAGAGGAGATCGCCGCCGCCCTAAGGCGGCAAATCGAAACCTTCGAAGCCCCCCTGGAAGCGGTGGATGTGGGGACGGTGGTGGAGGTGGGGGATGGCATCGCTCGGGTGGAGGGGCTGGCCGGGGTCATGTCCTCGGAACTGGTGGAGTTTGAGACCGGGGTCATGGGCATCGCCTTCAACCTGGAAAAGGACAACGTCGGGGTGATCATCATGGGCGATTACGCCGACATCGAGGAGGGCCATATCGTGCGGGGCACCGGTCGCATCGCTTCCGTGCCCGTGGGGGATGGCCTTATCGGACGGGTGGTGAACGCCCTGGGTCAGTCTGTCGATGGCAAGGGCCCTATCCAGGTCGCCGAATACCGCCCCATCGAGCGGATCGCCCCCAACGTGGTGCGGCGCAAGTCCGTGGATACCCCGGTGCAAACGGGCATCAAGGCCATAGACTCCATGTTCCCCATCGGCCGGGGCCAGCGAGAACTTATCATCGGCGACCGACAGACCGGCAAGACCGCCCTGGCCATCGACACCATCATCAACCAGAAGAAGGGGGATATGGTCTGCATCTACGTGGCCATCGGCCAGAAGCGGGCCAATGTGGCCCGGGTGATGGCCACCCTGGAGGAGTACGGGGCCACGGACCATACCATCGTGGTGGCGGCCACGGCCTCCGACCCGGCAGCCTTGCAATATCTGGCCCCCTACGCTGGCTGTGCCATGGGCGAGGAGTTCATGGAGAGGGGTAAGGATGTCCTCATCGTCTACGATGACCTGAGCAAGCACGCCTGGGCCTATCGTCAGATCTCCCTCCTCATGCGCCGACCGCCGGGGAGGGAGGCCTATCCAGGAGACGTCTTCTACCTCCATTCCCGCCTCCTGGAGCGGGCAGCCAAACTCCATCCTGACTACGGAGGAGGCTCCCTAACCGCCCTGCCCATCATCGAGACCCAGGCCGCCGACATCTCCACCTACATCCCCACCAACGTCATCTCCATCACCGATGGACAGATCTATCTGGAGAGCGACCTCTTCTACG
Organism: uncultured Anaerolineales bacterium; assembly: GCA_964442805.1. GTDB lineage: Bacteria > Chloroflexota > Anaerolineae > UBA7937 > UBA7937 > CAYUAM01. The sequence continues at coordinate 17,785 of CAYUAM010000004.1, forward strand.
CCGGCATCCGTACGGCCATCAACGTGGGGCTCTCCGTCTCCCGGGTAGGGGGCAAGGCTCAGGTGCGGGCCATGAGGCGGGTGGCGGGGAAACTGCGCCTGGAACTGGCCCAGTTCCGGGAGTTGGCTGCCTTCGCCCAGTTCGGCTCCGACCTGGACAAGGCCACCCGGGACCAGTTGGAGCGAGGCCAGCGCATCACCGAGATATTGAAGCAGCCCCAATACCAACCCGTGCCCGTGGAAAAACAGACCATGATCATCTATGCGGTGACCAATAACTATTTGGATGACGTCCCCTTAGAGAGGATCAAGGAGTGGGAGGAGGCCTTCCACCGCTTCATGGAGGAGAAATACCCCCAGGTGGGGGAGGCCATCGCGCGGGAGAAGGACCTCTCCCAAGAGACGGAAGCGGCCTTAAAGAAAGCCACCGAGGAGTTCAAGAGGACCTTCAAGTGAGGAGCGACCTCTGGCTACCCTGCGAGAGATAAGGAAAAGGATACGTACGGTCAGGAGTATCGGCCAGGTGACCAGGGCCATGCAGATGGTGGCTGCCTCCAAGATGAGGCGAGCCCAGGAGCAGGCCTTGGGCACGCGAGCCTACGCGGAGAAGGCCTGGGAGATCTTGACCTTCTTGGCCGCCCAGACACCCCCGGGGGCCCCTCGTCACCCCCTCCTTTCCTACAGGTCGGTGAACACCATCGGCCTCCTCCTCATCACTGGGGACCGGGGCCTGGCCGGGGCCTACAACCACAATGTCATCCGTCTGGCCTGCGAGTTCATTAAAGAGGCCACCAGCCCAGTCAAAGTGGTTACCGTGGGGAGGAAGGGGCGAGATTTCCTGTGGCGCTATGGGGCTGATATCATCGCCGAGTTCACGGGGATACCCGCCCAGCCAGCCTTCATCGACATCACCCCCATCGCCCGGACGGTGATAGAGGATTTCCTGAACGGCACCCTGGACCAAGTGATCATGGCCTACACCAATTTCGTCAACGTCTTGGTTCACCGGCCGGTTCTGCGGCAACTTCTGCCTATAAGGCCGGTGGGAGAGGTGCGACCTATGGGGGAATATATCTTCGAGCCTGACCCCCAGACCATCTTGGGGACGGTCTTGCCCCGCTTCACCGAACTCCAGGTTTACCAGGCCATCTTGGAATCCTTGGCCAGCGAACACAGCGCCCGCATGGTGGCCATGCGCAACGCCACCGATAACGCCCAGGCCCTGGTGGAAGACCTGACCTTGACCTACAACCGGGCCCGCCAGGAATCGATCACCAAGGAACTTCTGGACATCGCCGGCGGGGCCGAGGCCATGGCCAAGGCCAAGGCGATGGCGTAACGAGAATTGGGGTTGAACAAGTAGACTCTGCCACACCGTAAGGAGCGTAGTCCAGGCACAGATTGATGCCTGTCAGGATCTTGGAGGATAAATGGCTAAGGGCACGAAAGGCAAGGTGGTTCAGATAGTGGGGCCGGTGGTAGATGTGGAGTTCCCGGCCGAGGAACTGCCGGAGATCTATAACGCCATCGAGATATATCGCGACGGCGAAGAGAACAAACTGGTCCTCGAAGTACAACAGCACGTAGGCGAGGAGTGGGTACGCTGCCTGGCCATGGACACCACCGATGGCCTCAAGCGAGGGTTGGAGGTCATAGATACCGGTGGCCCCATCATGGTCCCGGTGGGGCCCGGCGTCCTGGGCCGCCTTTTCAACGTCCTGGGCCAGCCGATAGATGAGCTGGGGCCGGTGGAGGCGGAGGATTACTGGCCCATCCATCGCCCCACCCCGTCCTTACAAGAGCAAAGCACCACCGTGGAAGTCTTCGAGACCGGCCTCAAGGTGATAGACCTCATCGCCCCCTTCACTATGGGGGGCAAGACCGGAGTCTTCGGTGGGGCCGGGGTGGGCAAGACCTTCATCATCATGGAGTTGATCCGCAACATCGCCATCGAGCACGGCGGGGTCTCCATCTTCGCTGGCATAGGAGAGAGGAGCCGCGAGGGCAACGACCTCTGGTATGAGATGAGGGAGGCCGGGGTGATGGACAAGACGGTCTTGGTCTTCGGCCAGATGAACGAGCCGCCGGGGGTCCGCCTGCGGGTGGGCCTCACCGCCCTCACCATGGCCGAATATTTCCGCGACCAGGGGCAAGATGTCCTCCTCTTCATCGATAACATCTTCCGCTTCGTCATGTCCGGCTCCGAGGTCTCAGCCCTCATGGGGCGGATGCCCTCCGCGGTGGGCTACCAGCCCACCTTGGCCGCAGAGATGGGGGAACTCCAGGAGCGGATAACCTCCACCAAGCGGGGCTCCATCACCTCCTTCCAGGCCATCTTCGTCCCCGCCGACGACTACACCGACCCCGCCCCCGTGGCCACCTTCGCCCACCTGGACGCCACCATCTCCCTGGAGCGCTCCCTCTCCGAGCAGGGGCTATACCCGGCCGTGGACCCTCTGGCTTCTACCTCCCGCATCTTGGACCCCCAAGTGATAGGCGAGGAACATTACCAGACCGCCCGGGGCATGCAACGGGTGCTCCAACGGTATAGGGATTTGCAGGATATCATCGCCATCCTGGGGATCGACGAACTTTCGGAAGATGATAAGTTGACCGTGGCTCGGGCCCGCAAGATCCAGCGCTTCCTCTCCCAGCCCATGTTCGTGTCCGAGGCCTTCACCGGGCGTCCGGGGGCCTATGTCTCCTTGCGGGAGACGGTACGGGGCTTCCGGGAGATACTGGAAGGGCTCCATGACGACTTGCCCGAGCAGGCTTTCTACATGGTGGGGACCATCGAAGAGGCCAGGGAGAAGGCCAAGGAGATAAGGGGAGAGTGATGGCCAAGATCAAGGTGGATGTGGTCACCGCGGAGCGGGTGGTCTTCTCCGATGAGGCCGATATGGTCATCGCCCCTGGCATTGAGGGGGTCCTGGGCATCCTCCCCCGCCACGCCCCCCTCCTCACCGCCCTGCAGATAGGAGAGTTGCGCATCAAGAAGGGGGGGGAGGAGGAGGTCAGCATGGCCATCGGGGGCGGCTTCATGGAGGTCCTTCCCGACAGGGTCATCGTCTTGGCCGACACCGCGGAGCGGGCCGAGGAGATCGACGTGACTCGGGCGCAAGCGGCCAGGGAGCGAGCGGAGCGATTGCTTGGGGAGAAGGCCGAGGAGGTCGACCGCTCGGCCATCGAAGGGGCCCT
>CAYUAM010000005.1:0-20164 GCA_964442805.1 uncultured Anaerolineales bacterium
CCCGGGTGGAAGGTATGGGGATCAAATGCGTGGTCTTGGCCCCTGGGGAGGGGTTGACCTTCTAAGGCCCAGCGAAAGGGGGGGCTTTGTCCTCCTGGTTTGAAAGGACCGGAACCCTGGAGAGGATCCGTCGCTTCTTGCATGATCGCGCCCCAGGGGCTTTCATAGTGGGCGGTTTCCTGCGCGACCGAACGCTAGGTCGGGAGACGAGGGACCTCGACCTGGTGGTGCCAGAAGAGGGCCTGAGCCTGGCTAGGGAATTGGCCGACCATCTGGGGGGCAGATTCGTTCTTTTGGATGAAGAACGGGAGGTGGCCCGCATCGTCCTGAAGGATGAAGGAGTCACCTATCGGGTGGATGTCTCCCGCAGGCGAGGGGAGAGCGTGGAGGCCGATTTGGCCCTCCGCGACTTCACCATCAACGCCATAGCCGCAGACTTGGATTTAAACATAATCGACCCCTTAGAGGGGAGAAAGGACCTGGCGGAGAGGAGGTTGAGGGCGGTCTCTGAGGCGGCCTTCCGCCAGGACCCCCTTCGCCTCCTGCGGGGGGTACGGCTGGCCGGGGAACTAAGAGTTGAGGTGGAGGCCCAGACGGAGAGGTGGATGCGGCGGGACGCCGGCCTCATCATCTCCTCTGCGCCCGAGCGAGTGCAGGATGAATGGTCGAAGATCATGGCCCTGAAGGACTCCACGTCTTCTCTCCATTATCTGCATCGCCTGGGCCTCCTTGTGGCGCTGGTGCCGGAACTGAGAGAGGGGGTCGAGCACCCCTTGGCCACCGTGGCCGCTTTGGAGCGAATCATGCCCGGATTGGAAGGAGAACCGTTAGTTAGGTATCTGAGCCAGCGCACCGTTGGGGAAAGAGATAGGCTCATCCTGCTAAAATACGCGGCCCTCTTTCACCATATAGGCCAGGGGGAGGAACACCCTCCTGGCGAAGGGGTAGATAGGTCGCCTTTAGGGGCGCTCATGCGCCGTTTGCGCTTCTCCTCCCCGGAGGTGCGCTTGGCCGGCGAGGTGGCCGCTGCCCTCCCCGAAGCCTGGTCGCTGAGCGACGGGGAGCCGACTCTCTTGGCCCTCCACCGCTTTTTTCGCCAGTCCAAAGGAGGAGGGATAGAGGCCCTCCTCCTCTCCCTGGCCGATCATCTAGCCACCCTGGGCGACGATGAGAGTTTGGAAGCCTGGCAAGAAAGGCTGAGGAATGTTCGTTCCATTTGGAGTTGCTTCTTCGAGGAAAGGGAAAGGATATTTCCTCCTCCCTTGATCAAGGGAGACGACCTCCTCAGGGAATTTGGCCTGGAACCGGGCCCTCTCATCGGCCGCCTCCTAGAGGTGATAGGGGAAGCGCAGGTGGCGGGAGAGGTGAGGACCAGGGAGGAGGCCTTGCAACTGGCGGGGAAATTAGTAGCCCAGGGGCACGATTGATTTTCGCCCCTGGGCGTGGTAAGATAGTCAACAGTAAACTGGGTAGGGTAAGGGTGAATCCCCGGGGCGAACTGAGAAGGATATTGAGGGGCTTGCTTCTGACTTCCCAGGAGAGGATAGTTGAGTCACCGCCCTCTCCAGAGGAGGTCACCCCTCCCCCAATGGTCGGATCTGGCCAGGAAGTCGTCATTTCAAAGCCGGAAATGAAGATACGTCCCGATGAGGATGGACGGGCCTACTTGGAGAGGATACGGGCCAAGATGGAACGTACGGCCAGGGATTTCGCCGAGGGGCTCATCAACCGGGCCCAATTTGAGGAACTCTATGCCCACTACCAGGCGGAGAGGGCCAACGTGGAACTCCTTTTGGAGACCCATCCGGGGAGCGACCAGTGGAAGTCCGCCGTGACCGACGGCCATAGCGTGGCCATCCGACGGCGCTTTCAGGCCAGGGTAGTAGCCTACTCCATATACGATAACGAGACCAGCCTTCCCTTGTATACCTTTGGCGACTTCAAGATGGAGAGCGAACTGGTGACGGGCATGCTAAGCGGCCTTCGTTCCGCTTCGGAAGAGATCTTGGGCTCCGGCCTGCGCAAGACGGAGGTAGAGGACGGGAAAGCCCTCTGTTTCGTGCCGGGCCGGTATACTACCCTGGTGGCCCTTTACTCCAGCGGGCCCTCGGAGACCCAGTTGAGAGCCTTGGAGGATGTGCATCGCGATTTCGAGACCGCCAACGGCGAGGCTTTGATGCGAGGAGGGGCTGAGCCCTGGCGGATGGTTTTCCCTCATCGCCCCGTCCTAGAGTAGGGCCAGAAACCCGTCCCCTTGGCCTCGCTGAACTCCCCAAAGGTCATGGAAGATAAAAGCAAACCCCAGGTCTTGAAGGTAGCCATCGTAGGGGATGGTTTCGTGGGTAAGACCACCCTCCTGCGCCGTTACTGTACCGGGGTCTTCGAGAGGTCGCGGATATTGACCATCGGGGTGGATTTCCAAACCGTGGTGGTGAATGTGGGGGGGAGGGCGGTGAAACTTACCATCTGGGACATCGCTGGGCAGGAGCGTTTCGCCATCCTACGCGACTCCTTCTACCGGGGCAGCCGGGCGATGGCTCTGGCCTATGATGTGAGCAATTCCAAATCCTTTCAGGACCTCCCTCGTTGGCGGGAGGAGGTCCGGCGAGTGGTGCCCCAGGCCTCCCTCTTGGTGGTGGCTACCAAGATCGATCTCCCCCGCCAAGTGCCTCGCGAAGAAGCCTTGGCCTTCGCCAATTCCCTCCCTGCCCCCTATTGTGAGACCAGCGCCCTGGCGGGGATAGGGGTCGATAGGTTTTTTCTTGGCTTCGCCCTGCAAGCCCTGCGAGGGGTGGGGAGGATCCAGGTTTGATCGAGGAACCTATCTCGTCGCCTTGGGAAGTGCCTTGGACCTTGCCCGGCCCAACAGATGCCACCCTCCCCCTAGGGCTAGCCCTAACCAGGTGACGGCGGACAAGATGAGCCCCCGCGCCCACCATGGGGGCCTAAATATCAACTCTACCTGGTGAGCGCCGGGAGGGAGATGAACGGCCCGGAAGGCGTAATTGGCGCGGAGTACGGGCTCCTCTATCCCATCCAGGTAGGCCCTCCAGCCCGGGTAGTAGACCTCGCTCAGGAATAGATAGCCCTCGCTGACGGCCCCGGCCTGTACCACCACTCGGTTGGGAGAGTAGTCCACTATCTCTGCACTCTCCCCTTCCTGGGGAGGGCCTTGGATCCCCTTGCCTCCCTCTACTACCACCGTAGTGGCCGGATCAAAGCCAGGAGCGTGGATGGCCTCCCAAGCGGCTTCCTGATGGGGGGCCACCAGGGCGGTGTGAACGATAAAAGCCCGGGGATAGGCCTCCTCATTTAGATATATATCCACCTCCGGGTCCCCCTGGAAAGCGAGGGCGTATTTCTTCCCCTTCAGGGGCGAGCCCTTCTCCACCACGATATATTTCACATTCAGGAGATCATAAAGGGGGCTGGAGCGTCCCCCCATCCCATCCCAATAACGGCCAAAGTTATCTGGGACCAGGGGGTTATATATGCCCCCTACGTCGAAGAGCCTTTCCGCCAGCGCCAAGTTCGGCTGCCAGACCTTCCAGGCGCCAGTTACGCTATCGATGCGATACCAGGAGGGATCGGCTCGGAGGAAGGCCACAGCCTGGGGGTGGTTGAAGCCTCCGGTAGGGTCCTGGTTCCCCAGGTCGATATAAGCCCCAGTGGCGGAGAGGTCGAGATAGATGAGGGCCACTGCTAAGATGAGCACCAGCCGTGGCCTGAGCCAGCGGCGGGCCCGCGCCTGGAGGAGGGTCACTCCCCCGGCCAAGAAGAGGAGAAAAAGGACCAGGCCGCCCACTGCCCGTCCCACCCGCTCCAATATCACTGGGTCCTTATCCTGACTCATTATAAGGACAGCATAGGCTAAGGGCAGGGCGAAAACGGTTGTCGCCAGCAGCAGGAGGAGGAGAAAACCGAGGGAGGCTTTGAAAAACCCGTGGGCTCGCCAATCCAGGGGGCGGGAAAGGCCATCCAGCCCATAAGCGGCTAAGGCGGCCACGGCGAAATCGAAGAGCAGCATGAAGCGAGCCGGGGCCCGCATCTTATCGAAGCCAGGCAGGAATTGGAAGAGCCAGCCGTGGAGGATGGCGTTCTCGCCCAGGGAAAGAAGAAGGCCCAAGATGGCCGCCGCCAGAAGGAATCGCGTTAACCTCTCCCTCCGCAGCCCCAAGGCCAGGGCAGCCAGGAGCAGAGGAAAGAGCCCTATATAGCCCACCTCGGTGCGCTCCCAGGAGGAGAGCCCCCAATGTTGGGCCGGGCCACGGCCGAAGAAGGCCGGGTTTAGTAAGCCGATCAGTTGGGCCGGGTTAAGGGAGAACTGGGCCGCTTCCTCGTAGGTGAAATGGCTGCGGGAGGAGAGGGTGGCCAGTTGGATGGCCGGGAGGGTGGCCAAGGCGGTAGAGGTCAGGGCCACCAATATGGTCAGGGCGGCCAGGCCAAAAAGGAGGCCCACCGACCTCCAGCCTTCCCTCCGGGCGAGATAGGAACGGTATAGGAGATAGAGGCCCATAAGAAAGGCTATGATCAAGGCGTATTGAACGTGGCCGCCCAGGAAGGCTACCCCCAAGAAAATCCCGGCTAGGGCCGAGCGGGACGGGTTTTTTTCTTTCAAGGAGCGGTGGTGGAAGAGGAAGACCAGGGGGGTCCAGGAGATGGTGGCGATGTGGCTGAGGTTTCCAAAATGGATGATCATGATATCGGAAAACATGAAAGCCACTGCCCCGGCCAAGCAGGATAAGCGGTTGAGCCTTGCGCCCAAGAAACGGAGGCAGAGGTACATGAAAGCGCCGGCCAGGTAGAAGTGGAGGACGGAGAGGAGTTCCAGGGTGCGAAAGGTGACCTGGGGCGATAGGAGGAAGAAGAGGAGGTTGACCGGGTAGAAGAGCCCCTGTTGGATATCGGCGGCGAAAGGGGTGCCCCCGTAGAGGCAAGGGTTCCAAAGGGGCAGGTGGCCTTCCCTGAGGCTCTCGGCGGCGAAACGGTAGGAAGCGTAGTGGAAGGAGAGGAGGTCGCCACCATCGGCGGGCATCCAGGCCGGAGTGAAGAGGAGGCGCCAGAAGAAGCCCACCACGGCCAGCCCCAAAAGCCCCAAGATGGCCAGGTCGTTATGGTAGTCCCCCTTTATCCGTCCCGACCGATGCAGCCACCGAAGGGCCGAGGTGCAACCGAGCCAAAAGGCCATGGAAAGGGCCAGGAATAGATACAAATCTCCCTCGACGGTGAAGTGCTGGGACAAGTATATCATCATATATTTAGGGTGACAAACCTTGACAAACCCTCTTTTATCATGTATAATAGTAACGATTATCATTATGACTTAAGGGCGATGAAGGATATCGAAGAGCGGTTGAAGAGCAAGGGATACCGCCTCACCGAGCAGCGCTTGGCGGTATGGAAGGCCCTGCGGAACACCACTAGCCACCCCGATGCTAACTGGCTCTACGAGGTGGTGCGTAAGGAGTTGCCCCATATCAGCCTGGGGACCATATACCGCACCCTAGGGGTCTTAAGGGAGGTGGGACTCCTGCAGGAACTAGACTACAGCAGTTCCCAAAGCCGCTATGACGGCAACACCAAGAACCACTATCACCTCATCTGCACCCGTTGCGGGCGCATAGAGGACCTAGATTTTCCCCTGGAGGAGGGTTTGGAGAAGAGGGCCCAGGCCCATACCGAATTCCTGATCATGGAGCACCGCCTGGAATTCTACGGACTTTGTCCCGTTTGTCGTGCCCATATCTAACCTTTATAGGAGGAGATGACCATGAGGATGACTACTGATAATCTGAAGGGCGCTTTCTCCGGGGAGAGCCAAGCCCCCACGAGATATCTCATCTTCGCTGACAAGGCGGAGGGGGAAGGCTATTCCAACCTGGCTCGGCTCTTCCAGGCCAACGCCTTCGCCGAGCAGATCCACGCCACTAATCACTTCCGGGAGTTGGGGGAGATCAAAGGCTCGGCGGAGAACGCCCAAGCGGCCATAGAGGGGGAGACCTTCGAGGTGGAAGAGATGTACCCGGCCTATATAGCCGTGGCCCAGGCCCAAGGGGAAAAGAGGGCGGAGCGGACCTTCCGGTGGGCCATGGAGGCAGAGAAGGTCCACGCCCAACTATATGGAAGGGCCAAGGAGGCTGCCCTGGGGAAACGAGATGTGGAATTAGGAGCCCTCTACGTCTGTGAGGTCTGCGGCTACACCTTAGAAGGCGAGCCCCCCGAACGCTGCCCTGTCTGTAGCGCCAAGAGGGAGAAACTCAGGAGGTTCTGAGCGATGCCCTCTTCGAGGAACTGCCCGAGGACTGGGTCTGCCCCGAGTGCGGGGTGGGGAAAGATATGTTCGAGAAACCTGTGGAGTAGCCGCCTAGAAAGGAGGGAAAGGGGGGAAGGGAGTCAAGTTGTGACCTAGCCAAATATGAAGGAGGAGAAAGATGAAGAAGTGGAGATGCACCGTTTGCGGTTACATCTATGACGGGGATAGTCCCCCGGAGAAATGTCCCAACTGCGGGGCCCCCAGAGAGAAATTCGAGGCGGTGGAGGAGAAGCAGGCTCAACTCATCGAGAGGTCCCGCCTCTCCAACGGCCTCCACATGAGACTCTACACCCTGCTGGGCGAGGTAGCCGAGGTAGCCCAGAAGGGGGTGGAGGACAACTTGGACCCTCGCTGCTTCGAGATATTCACTCAGGCCAAAGAGAACGCGCATGTAACTAGGCAGAGGGTGAAGGCGGAGATCCAAACCCACATCGGCAAGGGCAAGTGGGGCTAGTGATAGGAGGTTGATGATGGATGTAGTGGCCTTGCTAAACGAGGATATAAAGGGCGAGCATATGGCCATCGTGCAATACCTGCGCCACGCTTACGCCCTGGGCGAGGGGGAGATGGCCTGTGAGATCGAGGCTATCGCCAGGGAGGAGATGCGTCACCTGGACTGGCTCTCGGAGAAGGTGGTGGAGTGGGGAGGGAAGCCCACCCTGGAGCGGGCGGAGATGGACCTAGAAGGGGCCACTCCCGCCGATTGGCTGCGCCGCGACGTGAAGGCCGAGGACGACGCCATCGCCCTGTATAAAGAGCATGTAGAGGCCATAGATGACCCTGAGATCAAGCGCCTCTTGCGCCGCATCCTCTCCGACGAGGAGGCCCACCGGTTAGCCTTCACTAGAATGGTCGAGAAGGTGAAGAGGGAGAAAGTGGCCCCGGAAGGGACGCTCCTCTCCGAGAAGAGGGATAAGACCATCGATATGTTGAACTGGGGCGCGCGCCACGAATACACGGTCATCCTCCAATACCTCTACCACTCCTACTTGACCCCCCACGAGGAGGTGAAGGAAGAGTTACAGGATCAAGCCATAAACGAGATGCAGCACCTGGGCTGGTTGTCGGAGGAGATAGCGGGGAAGGAGAGCAGCCCTGACATCGAGGAGACGGGGGTGGACCGCTCCGAGGAGACCGCCGATATGCTGCGGGCCGACATCGCCGTGGAGCGGGAGGTAACTAAGGAATATAGCCGCCAGATCGAGGAGGTAGAAGAGCCAGATCTGAAGAGGCTTCTCACCCGCATCCGCGACCACGAGGTCTACCACGATCAACTCTTCACCGACCTCCTGAAGGGGGTGGAGGGAGAGTAACGTTGGGCTCCTCCTCCATTCCAGTGAGGATCATGGGCAGCAGGACCCTCGGTGGTTTACAAAGGGGGAAACTTCTGCTATAATGTTGAACGCTGGTGAGATAATAACTTACAAGGGGAGGTAAACAAGAGATGGCCTATAAGATCACCGAGGAATGCATCCTCTGTGGAGCCTGTGAGCCGGAATGTCCCAACGAGGCCATTAGCGAGGGCCCGGAGATCTACGTCATAGACCCCGATAAGTGTACCCAGTGTGTGGGTTTCTTTGAGGAGTCGCAATGCGCCCTGGTCTGCCCGGTGGACGCCTGTGTCCCCGACCCGGCTCACGAGGAGACAGAAGAGCAACTCCTGGCCAAATTTAAGAAGTTGCATCCGGGCAAGGAGCCCAAGTTATTCTAATTCGCCTCGCTAGATGAGGCGGGGCATTTGGTTATTTTGAGAGCCCCAAGGGCCGAGATCCTGTGGTAATGGCTTCCTTGGGGCTCTCTGGTGGGATGAAATGAGCCCTGTGGAGCGCCTCTTGGCCATAGATGTGGGGGCGGGGACGCAAGATATCCTCCTCTTCGAGGCCGGGAAGCCTATAGAGAACTGCGTCAAGTTGGTCCTTCCCTCCATGTCCACCATCATAGCCCAGAGGATAAGGGCGGCCACCCAACAAGGGAAAACGCTCTTCCTGACCGGCAACCTGATGGGAGGGGGGCCCAATGTGAGCGCTATAAAGGCCCACCTCCGGGCTGGCTATAGGGTCCTGGCCACCCCCCTGGCGGCCAAAACCATCCGCGACGACCCGGAGGAGGTCACGAGGTTAGGGGTGGAGATAGCCGAGGAGCCCCCCGCAGAGGTGGTGGTCATAACCCTACGGGATGTGGACCTGGAGGCCTTGCGACAGGCTCTGGCCCCCTTCGACTTAAGGTTGCCGGAGCGGTATGCCATCGCCGTCCAGGACCACGGGGAAAGGCTGGGGATGAGCCAGCGCAAATTCCGCTTCCAGCAATGGGAGAGTTTCGTCCAGGGAGGGGGGCAGATGGAGGCGTTGGCTTACCGAGAGGTGCCTCCCTATCTCACCCGCATGAAGGCGGTGCAGCGCGACGTGCCCGGGTCGCTCCTGATGGACACCGGGGCGGCGGCCATGTGGGGGGCGCTATGCGATGAGGCCGTATCCTCCCATGTAGAGGAGGGAGTCATCGTAGTCAATGTGGGCAATCAGCACACCTTAGCCGCCCTGGTGCAGGGGGAGAGAGTATGGGGGCTCTTCGAGCATCATACCGTCTTCATGAACAGGGAGAAATTGGCCGCCCTAGTGGAGGCCCTGCGCCAAGGAAGGCTGACCAACGAGGAGGTATATGGCGACCGCGGACACGGGGCCTTCGTCCATCCTCAATACTGCGGCCCCTTCAAATTCGTAACTGTCACTGGCCCCCATCGACGCCTGGCCGACGGCCTGGGCTACCATATGGCCGCCCCCTATGGAGACATGATGCTGACCGGAGCCTTCGGGCTTTTGGCCGCGGCTCAAAGTGTCTTTGACCATTAAGGAGTAGGGAGGATGTCATACGGCTATCGCGGTCGAATCCTGCGCCTCGATCTCTCCAGCGGGGGCAAGAAAGTAGAGGAGCCGGGGGAGATCTTCTACCGACACTATTTAGGGGGATGGTCCCTCATAGCCCATTACCTGCTGAAGGAGTTGAAGCCAGGCCTAGACCCCCTTAGCCAGGAGAACAAATTGATCTTCGCCGCTGGGCCCATCACCGGAGCCCCCATAGCGGGGAGCGGCCGCAGCGCCGTGGGGGGGAAGTCGCCCCTCACCGGCCTTTTCGGGGAGGCCGATGTGGGAGGATACTGGGGGGCCGAACTCAAGAGGGCCGGATATGATGCCATAATAGTGGAAGGCCGGGCCAAGAAGCCGGTCTATGTGTGGGTCCACGACGACCAGGTAGAAATCAGGGATGCTTCCCATCTCTGGGGCCGCCCCACCGCCCCGGTCCAGGAGGAGATCCAGAAGGAGTTGGGCGATCCCCTCATTAGGGTAACCCAGATAGGGCCAGCCGGGGAAAGGCTAGTCCGATTTGCCTGCGTGGTGAACGACCTCCACCATTTCGCTGGCCGTACGGGGATGGGGGCGGTGATGGGCTCCAAGAACCTTCGGGCCATCGCCGTGCGGGCCAGGGAACCCCTCCCCATCGCCGACCCCGAAGGGCTCCGCGCCATCGCCCAGTGGCTCCTGGAGAACTACATGGACCTGGCGGAGGAACTTCATAAGGATGGCACGGCCGGAGGGGTGGAATATCTCAACAAGAGGGGAGGGCTTCCCACCCGAAACTTCCAGGTCGGCTCCTTCGAGGCGGCGGAGGCTATAGCCGGCTCCACCATGACCGATACCATCTTGGTGGGAAGGAAGGGCTGTTTCTCCTGCGCCATCCGTTGCAAACGGCGAGTGGCCGCTGATAAGCCCTACCAAGTCGACCCCATCTATGGGGGGCCCGAATACGAGACCGTGGGGGCCTTGGGCTCCAACTGCGGGATCGGCGACCTAGTGGCCATAGCCAAGGGGAACGAACTCTGCAACGCTTACGGCCTGGACACCATCTCCACTGGCATGGCCATAGCCTTCGCCATGGAGTGTTTCGAGCGGGGGCTCCTCACCTCCAAAGATACCGGAGGGCTGGAGTTGACCTTCGGCAACGCCCCCGCCATGCTGGAGATGGTAGGGAGGATCGCCCGACGAGAGGGGCTGGGGGACCTCTTGGCCGAAGGGACGAGGCGGGCGGCAGAAAGGATGGGCCCAGAAGCCCAAAGGTATGCCCTAGAGGTTAAGGGGCAAGCGATCCCTATGCATGAGCCCCGTTGGAAGCAGGGTCTAGGAGTGGGTTACGCCCTCTCCCCCACGGGAGCGGATCATTGCCACAATCTGCACGACAGTATGTATACCAAAGAGAACCGGGATATGCGGCAGATTAGGGCCTTGGGCATCCTGGAACCATTGCCTGTCGATGACCTCAGCCCGGCCAAGGTTCGCCTCCTCCTCTACGTGACCAATTGGCAGATCCTCATCAACAGCCTGGGGCTGTGCATGTTCCTCCCCTACGATTTCCATCAGGTGCGGGATATCCTAAACGCGGCCACTGGCTGGAACACCAGCCTTTGGGAACTCCTCAAGGCAGGGGAGAGGGGCCAGGCCTTGGCCAGGGCCTTCGACATTCGAGAGGGCCTAACTTCGGACGACGACCGCCTTCCCCGCCGCTTCTTCGAGCCCCTGGGGCCAGGCACCCTCTCTCGGGAGGGGGTGGCCCTCCAGGAGGGGAAAGTGAAGGAGGCCATCTCTACCTACTATGCCATGGCCGGTTGGGACGCGAGCACCGGCATACCCACGTGGGGGAAACTAGAGGAGTTGGACCTGGGCTGGGTGGCAGAGATGTTGAGCCCCAGGAAGGGACATCCTTGAGAGGGGGGCGAAGGTTCGGTTATTCAGGAGGGGTAGGGGTAGCAACGATGGCGGTAGGGGTAGGAGTGGGGACCACCTGCTGCTTGGGCGCCTCGGAAAGGATATAGCCGGCGGCCATGCTGATGGCCACTAGAAGGCTCAAGACCCAGAAGATCCTTTGCTGTCTTTGGGCCCCTCTCTTCTTCCCGCTGGGCCGCTTTTTAGCCAAACTTCCCTCCTAGAGGATTATACCACAAGGGCTTCAGAGTTGACAAGATGAAAGGGGCGATGTCCAAGCATGAAAGGGTCAGGGCGGCCTTAAAGAGGGAGCCCGTGGATCGGGTTCCTATGGCCTTGTGGCGCCACTTCCCCGGAGACGACCAAAACCCTCAAATCCTGGCCCGGGCCACCTTGGCCTTCCAGGAGCGCTTCGACTTCGATTTCATAAAGGTTAGCCCTTCCAACGCCTTCTGCGTGGCCGACTGGGGCTCCCAAAGCGTATATAGGGGAAACGAGAGCGGCACCAGGGAGTTTACCTCTTACGCCATCCAAACCCCGGAAAAGTGGGGTGAGTTGCGCCCCTTGGATGTGACCAAAGGGGTGTGGGGGGAGCAATTGGAGTGCTTGCGCACCCTCCAGAAAGAGGTGGGGGGAAGGGTCCCCTTCATCCAAACGGTATTTAACCCCCTCATGGTCTGCAAATATCTGGCCGGACCGGATTTCTTAGTCTATATGCGCCGGTTCCCCAAAGAATTTCACGCCGCCTTGGAGGTCATCACGGAGACGGTGGGGAGTTTCGTCGGGGAGGCCCTGGCCGCCGGGGCCGATGGGATCTTCTTCGCCGTCCAGCATGCCACCTACGGTTTGCTTAGCGAGGCGGAATATCGGGAGTTCGGCATCAGGTACGACCTGGCGGTGTTGGAGGTGGCCCAGGATGGCTGGTTCAACCTACTTCACCTCCATGGCCAGGATATTATGTTCGAGCTCTTGGCCGACTACCCGGTTCAGGCCATAAATTGGCATACTCGGAGCACTCCTCCCTCCCTGAGGGAGGCCAAGGAGCGCTTTCCCGGAGCCGTGGTGGGCGGCCTGGGGCGATGGGAGCCGTTGGTGCGGGGGAGGCCGGAGGAGGTGAAGGCCCAGGTGGCCGAGGCCATAGCCCAGACCGAAGGGCGGGGCCTCATCCTGGCCGCCGGTTGCGTGGTCCCCATCTTCGCTCCGGAGTCCAATATCCGCGCCGCCAGGGGAGCGGTGAACCTCCGGTGAAAGGGAGACTTTAGGTCATGGAGAGGGGGATAATCAGATTTCGCCTTCGAAAGTCATGACTTGGGGGTCTAGGCTATCTCGGCTCAGTGTGGCCCCTCGGCGAATTCGCCTCTAGGCCCTTCCTTCCTCTTCGGCCTTCAAGCGGGAGAAGAACCCCATCATGTATCGGTGGCGCTCCTCAGCCATGGCCTTGGCCGTCTCAGTGAAGAGGGTATCCTTGACCTTCTTGAGTTTGACCTCGAACTCGAGGGGCGCATCATCTAGCCCTCCAGATAAGATGTAGGCGCGGGCTATGCCGATGGCCCCGATGGAATCGAGTTTATCGGCGTCGTACAAGATCTTGGCTTCCAGGGTCTGGGGTGTTACCTTTCCCCGAAAACGGTGGGCGGCGATGGCCTGGACCACGGCCTCCGCTTTCTCCTTTGGCCAATGGGCCAATACCTCCCGCGCCCTCTGGGCCCCGGCCTGGGCGTGGTCGGGCCCGCCCCTCATCTCCTCGGCCCGGGCCAGGTCGTGAAGCAGCGCTGCGGCCCGAAGGACCTCCATATCCGCTCCCTCCGCTTTCCCGATCCGTTCCGCTAAGGCCAGGACCCGAAGGACATGGTCGAAGTCGTGGGCTCCATCCGACCCTGTGTAGTAAGCCCGAGCCTCCTCTACGGTCAATCCCCTCAACCGAGGATCTCCTTTAGCCTCTCTTCGTTATAAGCGTAGCAGGTATCCCTCAGGAAAGGCCTTCCCAGCCTCAGCCTCTCCTCCTCGCTTAATTCTGCGAAATCGCGGCTATCTATTGCGCACGGCATTCACGGCCAGTTCCACCAGATGGACGCAGCCCGTCCTGTGGCCTATGCGCTCCGCCACCTTTCTCACCACTCCCGCCTCCACCCTCAACCCCACCAGCTCGTCGATCTTTCCTAAAGTGCGGGGACAAACCTCGAAGGGGACCTTGGACATCTCCGCCCGGGCTTCCACTATCTTCCTCTCCCCCACCTCGAAGGTGAGGAAGACTCGAGCGCTATGGTCTAGATCCAAAAGGGAGGCCTCCACCAATATCTTCCCCTCTCCTAGGCGATGGACGACGGTGTTGATGTTCCGTTGATATATCTCCATATTTACTCTCAAGCCGCCCGTCTTATCCGGTTCAGGAAGAAGAAACGGGCGTTCGATAAGTGGGTGGGGAGGCGCCGCCAGGTATCGAGCCTGAAGAGGCCCTTGAGGAGGCGGCGGGGGCGGAAGTAGAAACGCCGATAGGCCTCGTGCCATTTCCGCTCCACCATCTCGGCGGTCAGTTCCCCCATGGCGAAGCGGGCTTTCTCGTCGTGGATGGCGAAATCGCGCCAATCGAGGCTGAAGAGGGTCCCCTCGTGGAGGATCATGTCGTAGAGTTCCGTCCCCGGATAGGGGGCGGCGATCATGAAGTTAGCCAGGTCAGGGTCGAGTTCCAAGGCCAGGCGGATGGTCTCCTCCATGCTCTCCTCGGTCTCGGTGGGCAGGCCGAAAATGAAGAAGCCCATGGTCTCCAGCCCCGCCTCCTTGGACCAAAGGAAGGCCCGCCGCACCTCCTCTATGGTTTGCCCCTTCTTTATGAAATCGAGGACCCCTTGGTTCCCGCTCTCCACCCCAAAGCCCACCCTCTTGCAGCCGGCCTCTTTCATGAGGCGCAAGAGTTCTCGATCCACGTTATTCACCCTGATGCCGTGGACGGTGATCCAGGGGACGGTGTTGAGCCCCTCCTGGATGAGGAGACGGCAGATGGCCTTGGCCCGCTTCACGTCCAGGGTCATGGCATCGTCGGTAATGCCGATCTCTGTGGCCTGAAGGTCCTTAACCAAGCGGCGCCACTCTGCCACCACGTTCTCCGGGGAGCGGGGCCGCCAGGTGCGGCCGGTGATGGCCTTGGAGCAGAAGATGCAGCCATAGGGACAACCTCGGGAGGTGAGGATGGTATAGGCCCGAGCGTGGGGGTCCAGGCCGTCGGTGAGGGGCTGTAAGTTGGTATAACCCTCGATCTTGTAGAGATGATGGGCCGGGAAGGGAAGTGAATCCAGGTCATCGATCAAAGGGCGAGGGGGGTTATGGATTGTCTTCCCATCCCCCTTGTAGGAGAGGCCGCCAATCCCTTCCAGGCTCCTTCCCCCCTCCAAAGCCTCCACCAACTCTATAATGGTCTCTTCGCCCTCGCCCCGCACCACCAGGTCTACCTCTGGCCTTTCCAGCGATTCGTCGGGCAGGAGGGTGGGATGGGGGCCGCCTAGGACGGTGACCGCCCCCCGTTCCTTGGCCTCCTTGGCCACCTCCCAAGCCTCATAGATCAGGGGGGTCACCGCCGTTACCCCCACCAGTTGGAAACGCCCCTGGTCCAGCACGGAGGTGAGAGGTTCTTCTTCCACCTCGGCGTCGTAGAGTTGGACCTGGTGGCCCCCTCGCTCCAAGACGGCAGCCAGGTACCCTAAGCCTAAGGGGATATGTTTCCTCGAGGACCAAGCCGTCGATTTGGGGCTGACCAGTAAGACCTTCACCGCCACTCCTTGCTCTTAAAGGATTATAGCACAGGGGTATCTCCCTCGCTAACCGATGGAACAACGAGGGTCATCGGCCCTCCGGCTCAGGGCCTGGCCTCCATCTCGGGCGGCACGGCTATCTTGGCTCGCTTCCGCCACCAGATGACCCCTCCCGGGAGGCTGACCAGGATGATTATCACCTGCATGATGAGGGAGAGGGAGAGAGATTTCACCTCCGGTACCCCCACCAGGTTGAAGAAGAAGACGTAGGCGCTCTGGTTCAGCCCGATGCCCCCCACGGAGATGGGGATCAAGAGCACGAAGGCGATAAGGGGGTTGAAGAGGAAGATGTAAAGTAACGATATGCCGCCCCCCAGGGCCAGGACGACGAGGTAGTTGACGAAATTGGTGATGATGAGGCCGGTGACGGCGAGGAGGAGGGCCCGAAGGAGGGCAGAGTAAGCCTGTCCATAACAAGCCAGGGAGTCGGAGAGGCGGCGGTAGAGGGGAGCGAGGGGGGCGAGCAGTCTGAGGTGGAAGAGCCGCTCTAGGAGGGCCCGCAGGCGGCGGCTCAATAAGAGGAGGAAGCCGGCCACGAAGGCCACTAGGGCCACCAAGGTTGCTATCATCAAGGTCCGCAGGCTCTCCAAACCGGTGACCTGCGCGGCGATGATGGCGGCGATGGTAGCCATGGAGATGAAAGCGATGAGCCCCACCAGACGGTCCATCAGGACGGAGATGGCTGCCTCCGCCGCCCGCTCGGTGTGGCGGGCCAAATCGTATCCCCTCACCACATCGCCACCCACATTGGTGGGGAGGAAGTTGCCGAAGAAGATGCCCACGAAGATGTAAGAGAGGAGGCTCGCGAAGGGCACCTCTATCCCCTGGGCCTTAAGGAGTAGCCTCCATTTGAGGCAGCCCACGGCGATGGCCAAGAAATACAGCCCCAGGGCCAGGAGGAGGTAGAAGTAGTTGGCCGAGGCTATGGCCCCGGCCACCCGGCTGAGATCTACCCTACTGAACAGGTAGGCGATCAGGGCTAGGCTGATGGCCACCTTGAGGGCGGAGATGGCTTTCCCTTTCATGGTCAGAGGCCCCAGGATAGGTTAGGGCTTACTCTCCGGGCGTCCCGAGTCCGGATTCTCGTCCATCTTAGTGGTCCAGGCCATATCCCAGACCACATGTTTCTTCTTGCGGACGTAGTAGTCATAGGCCCCCAGGAGGCGAGAGAAGACCTCGATGGAGGCCACCGCTATCAAGACGTAGATGAGGCGGAAGGCGCCGAAGAGTTCCCCCAGCCAGAGGCGGACCACCCGCCAGTTGTCCAGGCTGGAGACCCGATAGCCGTATTTGCGCATGAGGTGGAGGTGGCCGGCGTAATTTCGTCTCCTCTGGCGGATGAAATCGGCCATAGTGGTGGGGCCCATGCTGAAGACTACCGCATCGGGGGCATAACGGACCTCTAGTCCCCGCTGGATCACCAGGGCCTCCACGAAGGCCTCATCCATAGCCACGTCGGGGGGAATGTGGTCGAAGACCTTGCGGAAGGCGATAAGTTCCCCCAGGCGGGGGATCTCCAGACATAAGGCGTGTTCCAATTTGAGGCGGAAGTGGGAGAGGGAGGCGATGACGCTATCGGGGGTATTTACGGCCACCTTCTGAGCCCCGGTCATCCCTATCTGGGGGTCTCGGAACATGCGCACTAGGTTCTCTATGCTATCCTCGCGGGGGAGGGTGTCGCCGCTCTCCACCATGCATATATCCTCTTTGGCGTGCTGGAGGAAAAGGTTAACCGCCGAGGTCTTCCCCTCCCGCCTCTCCTGCACCAATAGTTTCAGCCGAGGCTCTTTCTTCATATACTCCCTGACGATCTCCTCGGTGCGGTCGGTGCAGCCGGAGGCCACCACAATGATCTCGGCGATCTCCACCTGGTAGAGGCGCTGGTTGAAGAGGGCCTCCAGGAGCCGGCCGATATTGGCCTCCTCATTATGGGCGGTGATGCCCACGCTGCATTTTATCCTTTTGGTGATCCCATCCACTCTTTCGACTCCTTGGAGCCCAAAGGCTCAAGAGACGCCATAGGCTCCAGCATCGTCTCGATTCGCAGGTCGGGTGCAGCGAGTTGTTAGGCGCACTCATCCCCCTTGAAATCACCACCAAAGCTCTTGCTTCTTGGCAAATATGCGGCATGTCTACTTTCCTTGTTGTCGCCCACTCTGCCGGGAATAAGCGGAGCCCAACAGTCTGTTCGGCGGGACAACATCACGATGTGGTTGATGCTCCATCCTTCTCCGGTGTCAAAGTAGGTGTAGTGATCATTCCCATCGGCCCGCACGGCGAACAAAATCCGCGCTGATGCAGAGGTGTCATATATCGCCCAGTACTCCATACCGGCCACAGAGATCTCAGCCCGATGTTTCCGTATGGCAGCCCTTTTCTCTTTCGTGCTCAAGGAGGGTTCCAAGCGCAAGTGCTCCCCATTCCACCACCCCAGAAACCACTCTAACGGCATAACTTGGACAAGGCGGATGTCCGGCAGCAGTGCAGTACGCAGCTCGCGGAGTTTGTCACCACCCACAGTTCGACACTCGAACCAAAAGGATGGTAGCTTATTATGCCCCCGTGCAAAAATATCTGCTCGCTTCTGGCCCGTGATATCTGGTGGGGCATATTCCCAAAGAATGTCTCCCCACCTATACCACCAATCAAGCAGATGCGCGGCGGTAACAATTTTCAGGTAAGCATGCCCCCATCCCTGCGGCGCATAAGTTGGAACGAGATAGCGGGCTTGCCCCTGGATCAAGTGTGCTGTCAATTCCATCAAAATGTCTCCATACTTCCACTGAGCACCCTGACCCGAAGCGGTCATCTCACTTGAGGTAGTGGCATCGACTGCTTGCCTGCCCTTTCGTTCCATCACTGTTTGAAGACACCTTTACATGGTCATAAGTGCGCCCAACTAGTTATTAGATGAACATTTGTCGACCTATTCACCTCAGTCAGTATCTTAGATGGACATTCTTCCATATAAGCCCCCAAGCAAGAGTGTTAGACTGCCCGCCTTATCCTCTCTCTATGGCTTAAATATGGGCCTAAGAGACTACCGTCCGCCAGGCCATTCGCACCGTGCGAGGCAAATTGAGCCAGGTCCTTTTCCGCGTCAAGGTGCGCCATAGGCGATGAGGTCTAAGGTAAAAACGCCTATAAGCCTCCCGCCATTTCCGCTCCACCACTTGAGCCGACAAGCCGTCCATCTCGAAAGTGGGCCGGCTCTCGAAGAAGGCGTAGTCATCCCAGTCCTGGGCCAGGAGCCTCCCCTTCTCCAGGACCACCTCCCGCATCTCCGTGCTGGGGAAGGGGGTGGCCATAGAGAAATTAGCCACCAGGGGGTCTAGTTCGCAGGCGAAGCGGATGGTATCTTCTATGGTCTCCTCCGTCTCCCCGGGGAGGCCGATGATGAAGAAGCCTATGGTCTCCATCCCCACGCTCTTGGCCGCCTTAAAGGCGGCGCGGATCTGCTCCAGGGTGAGTTGCTTGCCGATGACGCTATCCAATATCTCCTGGTTCCCGCTCTCCACCCCGAAGGCGGTGCGGATACAGCCCGCCTCCCTCATCCTCCCCAGGAGTGCCTCGTCCACCAGGTTAGCCCGGATGCCGTTGATCATGATCCAGGGGACGTGGCTGAGCCCTTCGGCGATGAGGAGGTCGCAGATGGCCAAGACCCTCTTACGGTCTATGTTGAAGGAGTCGTCCAGCACGCCGATCTCCCTGGCCTCCAGGTCCCTCACCAGCCACCGCCACTCCGCCACCACGCTCTCCGGGGAGCGCATCCGCCAGACCCGGGGCAGGATCTGGGAACAATAGGTGCAGCGATAGGGACAGCCCCGGGAGGTGAGGATGCTATAACTTCGCCCCTCCACCTGGTCCAGGGTGGGCTGGAGGTTAGTATATCGTTCCATCTTGAAGAGGTGGTAGGCGGGGAAGGGGAGGGAATCGAGATCCTCGATCAAGGGGCGGTCGGGGGTGTGGATCACCTCTCCGTCTCGGCTGAAGGTGATGCCTTTGACCGCCTCCAGCGGTCCTCCCCCCTCCAATTGGCGACAGAATTCCGTCCAGGTGGCTTCGCCCTCCCCCTGCACCACCACATCCACCTCCGGTCGCGCCGCCGATTCCTCGGGGAGGACGGTGGGGTGAGGCCCGCCCAAGACGATGGGTATCTCGGCCCCCCCTTTTATCTCCTGGGCCATCCGCCAGGCGGATTTAATCTGGATGGTGGTGGCGGTTATCCCCACCACCTGAGGCTTATACTCCCTTAGGAGGAGGGAGAGCGGGGTATCTTCCACCTCCATATCCAATATGCGCACCTGGTCCCCTCGTCCCTCGGAGACGGCCCCCAGGTAAGCCAGCCCCAAGGGGGGGCTGTTCCGCACCTCTATGGGCAGGTTGGTCTTGGGGTTGATCAGAAGCACTCTCATCTCACGCCTTATTATACCAGACCCTTCATAACATCGAAAACCTCAGTCGCTGGGGGCCATCTGGACGATGGTCACCCCCTCGTCCTCCTCCCCAGGACCATAGGAGGCCACCAAAGGGTGGCCCTTTAAGGTCTCTCGCACCAGGCGGCGCAGGGTGCCGGTGGCCTTGCCGTGGATGATGCGCACGGTGGAGGTTCTACTTAGAAAGGCATCGTTCAGATACTTTTCCAGCCTCAGGAGGGCCTCCTCTGCCTTTTCCCCCCGCAGGTCCAATACCGGGGCCACCGAAGGAGGCGGAGATACGGTGATGGCTGCGGGGACATGCTCCTCAGGGAGCCCCTTCCCGGGCGCGAGATCGCCCTTCTCGGCCCTCACTCGAAAACGGCCCACCTGAACCTCCGCCTGCTCCCCTTCCAGGCTCACCACCTCTCCTTCCCTCTCCAAGCCTCTCACCCAGACCCTGGTCCCCACTTCAACTTCCTCTAAACCCCTCTGGGGAAGCGGGGGAAGAGGCCTCA
Organism: uncultured Anaerolineales bacterium; assembly: GCA_964442805.1. Classification (GTDB taxonomy): domain Bacteria; phylum Chloroflexota; class Anaerolineae; order UBA7937; family UBA7937; genus CAYUAM01. The sequence goes on from CAYUAM010000005.1 coordinate 19,804, forward strand.
CTCCCTCTTCCAATTCCTCTAGCCGGACCTCCGCCTTCTCCGGGGCTCCTTTCTCCCTCGCTTCCCTGGCCAGATGGCGCAGTTCCTCCTTGACCTCTTGGATCTCCTTTCGGGCCTTTTGATGAGCCTCGTTGAGGATCTGCCGGCGGGTTTCCTCCAGGGCCATGACCTTCTCCCTCAACTCTTGCTCTTCTCTCTCTATCTCCCTTTTAGTGGCCTCCACCGCCTTCTGGGCGGCCAAAGCGGCCTGGCGGGCCTCCCGTATATCGGCCAAGTAACCTTCTACCTCCCTGTCCTGGGGGGAGAGGAGCCCTCGCGCCTCCTCGACCGAACGGGAGCCGGCATAGCGCTCTTCCGCCTG
>CAYUAM010000006.1:0-5602 GCA_964442805.1 uncultured Anaerolineales bacterium
CGCCGTGTTCACCCCTAAACCCCGTTCCCGCCAGAACTGGTCGAGCAAGGAGCCTCGCTGCTCCGCTAGGGTCAACACTGCGAGGTCCACCAGATTGAGGGCCACCTCCGCTTGCACCGGCTCGCCGTCAAAGTCGGTGGTGCGGATATCGTAGGTGACCGTTTCGCCCGGTTTGTAAGTTCCCTCCCTGTCGGGGGTCAGGGCGATCTGTAGTTCTTTCTCCGCCGTATCGATGGACAACTGGGCGTATCCCACCTTTAAACTGGCCGGCTCCCCCGTTTCCGGATCGGCGCCTTTCACCACCACTACTGAGACGAAGATATCGGGGATCATATCCTCGGTGATGGGGATCTTGATCTGCTCTGAGTTGGTGGGCAGCGTCCTCACCTCATAGTTGTAGATATGGCCCCGCTCCCGGGTGATGAGCGCTTCTACGGTGCCGGTATAGGGGTGCGGGATCATGATGGTGGCCACATCCCCCACCTTGTACTGCCTCTGATCGGTCACCAGATCGATGCGGTCGATATTCTCTTGGCCCCAATTGACGTATTCCCCTCCGCTGACCCAGAGGTAAGTGGAACTGCGCACCTCGTTGCCGGGCAGATCCAGCCCATAGGCCACCACCTTGTATACGCCCCCCTTCTTGGGGACGAAGGCGGCCGTAGCCTTTCCCCCCTGGTCAGTGGTCACCGTGGTGGTGAATACCGGGGTATCCTCAACCTGGCTCTCCCAATAGAAACTGCCATCCTCGGCCTGCACCTGCACGCTATACCAATTATGCTCGTTGAAGACCACCGTTAGTTCTTGACTAGGATGCGGTTCGCTCTCCCAGTCCACGGTGATTATCTCCACCTTGGCCGATTTGCCGACCTGACTTACATACCTTTCAGGCCTCAGGCCGATGTAAAATAACCCCTTATGCACGATCGCATCCGTGCGGTTGCTCACCTGCTGATTGTTGATATCGGTGACGGTAACCTCGATGGTAAAAATCTGGCTGGCGGTGCGCTCGCCGATATCCGCCGGAACGGTGAAGGTGAAACGGCCCTCATCATCGGTTTTGCCATCCCCCTCGGCGATTAATTCGCCGTAACCGTAATAGTACCTTTCCGGACGAGCACGGCTGAAGTCATAATCGGTGAAATCGTACCAACCCTTGCCGACGTAGTTAAAGGCGTAATCCTGGGTCAAGAGGCTCCATTGGACGGCCGCATCCGTGGCCGGGCCGCCGAAGAAGTAAGTTGCCAAGGCGCTGAACTTAATCTCCTCGCCCTGTGCATATTCCGGCTTATCCGTCTCCACGCTCACCTCAAATTCCGGCTTGCGATACTCCGCCACCAGAAAATCGCTCCAGGCTATTTCCACCTCTCGGTATGTGGCCTGGAGGTAGTAACTTCCCAGCGCCGCCTCCTCCCCCAATGCGAACTCGTCATAAACCGTGCCAAATTCGCTCAGGCTTAAGGCATTGCTGTAGACCTCTTTGCCCTCCGGGTCATAGATGACCACCTTCACCTTATCGGTCCTGCCCGGCAGGCTGTAGCGGGCATCATCATCCAGGCGAAGGACACCCTTGAAGTAGACCTTTTGGCCGGGACGATAGATGGCCCGATCGGTGAAGAGGAAACCGGTATAGGGCTGCGAGTAATCTTCCACCGGAAGATCAAATAGCCAGCGTTCGATGCCGCTGTACCACTGGTTTGAAGTCACGGCGAAATCTTCATCTGGAGCGTCGGGGTCGCCGATGAAGGCGAAGAGGGACTGATACATATCTATCTTCCCCGAAAACTCGCCCTCCAATACCCCGTCACCGTTGGTCTTCCCGGTGAAAAGGGTCTCGCCCTCGCCGTTGGTCAACCTCACCGGCAGGCTGGCCAGGGGCTGGCCCGTCTCCAGGCTAGTGGCCCATATCAAGGCCTCCTTAGCGCTGTGCTTCAAGGTCAGATTGTTCTTGGAAACAGCCAGCATCAAGCGAGTTGAGGGCTTCACCAGCCTCCCCGTCTCCTCGTAGATGGCGTCGGTGCTGGCCGAAGCCTGTAGATAGTATAAGCCGGGGGCGAGCGGTCCCTCCTCCTCGGTGAGTGCGGTTTGATAAAGGCGATTCTCATCTAGGGGCGGAGCGGTCTCCACGCTCCAGCGGCGCATCAGGTTAGATTTGTCCGGGGTATAGTCCTCCCAGTAGTCCCACCAATTATCGCCATTGAGGCGGTAAAAATCTTCTGCCGGAAGGCGATACAAGGTGAAATCAACTCGGCGCAAATTGCGCACGGTGAAATATAACTGCGTGGTGCCAGAAGCGCTGTATAGGCCGATGCGATCCGGGGCTTGGAGCATGATCAAGGGATCATCGGCCCTGGTACGCCATCGAATCACCGCGCTCTCATCCAGTTTGTGGCCATATCTCCCCTCCAAGGTCGCCCCCAGCGTAACCTCATATTCACTGGAAGGTTTGGTGGGGAAGGAGAGCTCTAGTTGGGTATTGCTCTTCGACCAATAGGTGTATACCTGGGTGATGGGGAAGGTCGGTTCGATCAAAAGGGTCTCCCCCAATTTCAGGCTCTCTGGGTTCATGGGGCTGGAGAAGGTGATCTGCAGGAGAACCCACGGATCGACGCCACTATCCCCATCCTTGGGGGAGGTGCTGACCACTTCTGGATAGAGGATGGTGGTGAAGACAAAACTGTACTCGGAGGCGGTGCCGATATCTTGGCGAGCCGCACTCAAGGCGCCCGGGCCGAGGGTGATCTTATAATCCGTATCAAACTCCAAAGGTTCCGAGGGCCTAAAACTCATCACCTCCACGCCCACTTCCTGGGGCCCGGGGCCCTCTTCCGGCCAGGGGGCATATTCCTCCTCTTGGGTTGGCGGAGGGATGATCCCGCCCTTGCGCCAGGAGAACCTTCCAGGGATAGGGGTAGGATCGCCCAAACGGGTTAGGGCGAAAGCCTCCTCGGTGCTCTTATGATCCATCGGTTGGTTGAAGGCCAGTTCGATGGCGGGGGCCACATCCACGTAGATGCTATTGGCAGCCGGATCGCTGGCCACCACCGCGGGCATCACCGTGGTGAACTGCCATTCGTAACCCTTCTCCAAAATGGCGCCAGAGAGGTCGGTTAGGCCGGCCGCAACCCGTGCCGTGTAGGTGGTGGAGGGAAGAAAGCCTTCGCCCTCAGGAGTGAATCGATAGATGCTGGTATTAAGCCATTCCCCCTTACCCTTCACCGGCGGCACGAAGGTCAAAGGCTGCGGCAAAGAGGCCTGCTCTTCCAGGGCACTGAGAGCCACCACCGGACGGTTGAAGAGGACGGTGACGGTGGTATCGGAGGCGATTTCCACCGCCCCATCCTCCGGCTGAGTGACCGCCACCTCCAGGAAGCCGACGATATTGAATCGCGCCTCAAAGGGATGGGCCAAGGCGATGCCTTTGGCGCTCTTGGCCGCCTCTGAGATGCGCAAAGCATATTGTCTGCCCCGCTCAAAGGCTTGTTTTGGCTCAAATCGCACCGCTTGATCGCTCACCCAGGAGAGGGTCCCCCCCACCAGAGGGGCGATGGTGAACGCCGCCTCCACCGAGGCCTTGTCCATGGGCTGATCGAAGGTCAGTTCGATGGGCTCAGTCAAGTCAAGTTCTTCCCCCATCTCCGGCGTAGTCCGCAAGATCAAGGGTGGCCAAGGGGCCTTGGGGGCCGGCTTCAGAAGGTCACACGCGGCCAGAGTCATCAAGAGCAACGAGGAAAGGAGCACGATCATCAAGGAACGTTTGCTCAACATAGTGGACACCCCCTTCGGTTGGGACAAAGTATGTTCAGAGTCACCTGTAATCTAGTACACTGCGATCGATACATCATTGCTATTCAATTCGTTCCCTGAGCCATCGAGAGCGATGGCCGAAAAAGAATGGCTGCCGGGCGACAGCGTCCAGAAGGTCTCAAACGGTGGCGCAGCCAAGTGCGCAAAAGGCTGTCCATCCACCAGCATGGTGACCGTTTTCACTGGCGCGTCACAGGCGGCATATAGAGCCACTTTAATTTTCTGATGTTCCCGCGGCATGCTCTTTACCAGGCGATAGATAGCCCCCTGGTCTGGGCTGCTCAAGATTAGGCAATTTCCTGGCGGTCGCGAACCGTCCGGTGAGTGCGTCCCCTCTGATGGGATGGCGGTAAGGCTGTGCAGCGCAACCAGCCCCTCTTCCGGCGGGCAAAGGGGAGAATAGGCGGTGGGCGGCTGGGGGACCCCTTCGTTCCGCGCCCACTCCCCTGCCTCCGGCGGATACAGGGTGTAGTCGCGCTGGACGACATATTCCTGCGGGCAGACTGGACTCGCTAAAAGCCCATTGCGCCGATCCAGCCGCACCTGAAAGTGCCAGTTATCGTACTCCCTCGGCTCGGTCCCTTCGATGAAGAGTTCGGTAATAGTTCTTGAACACCGTGTTGGGGCGGCCGCTCCCGTAGGAGAAGTGACCTCCGAAGCCATGGCCAGAGGGAGCAAGCCACTACCGGCACACATTTCCCGACGCACCAGCCCCGGAGGCTCCTCAAAACCTACCACCGGTTTGCCTCGATGCACCTCCTCCATGAAATCGTGCCAGATGGGCGCGGCGCCAGCGATGCCGCTCACGTGGCGCATGGGCTCATTATCCGCGTTGCCCACCCATACCCCAGCCACCAGTTGAGGGGTATAGCCTATGGTCCAGTTATCGCGCCAATCGCTGCTTGTCCCCGTCTTGGCCGCGGCCGGGCGGGTCAGTTGCAGGGGGCTCCCCTCGCCGAAGGCGCTCATGCGGGCGAAGTCATCGCTCAGGATATCGGTTATGAGATAGGCCACCCTCTCATCCAGGACCCGCCGAGTGGCCCCTGGTTCATGCTGGTACAAGATCCGTCCTGCCGCGTCTTCGACGCGGAGGATGGTGGCCGGTTCCACGCGGAGGCCACCATTGGCCAAGGCGGCGTAGGCGGCGGTCAGTTCCAGCAGGCGCACCTCCCCTCCCCCCAGGGTCAAGGCCAGCCCCCACCCCTCGGAATTATCGAAGGTGGTGATCCCCAAATCCCGCGCCAGGGCCAGCATCCGCTCCAGGCCGACGTATTCCAGCACTTTCACCGCTATCAAGTTGTAACTGGAGGCCAGCGCCTGCCGCAAAAGCACCGGCCCATGATATTCCCGGTTGTAATTTTGCGGCACGTAAGGTTCGCCCTCCCGAGTGACGAAGGCGGTACGGACATCGGCCATCATGCTCCCTGGGGTTAGGGGATGGGGAAGTTCAGGGTTGAAGGCCGCAGCGTAGGTTATGGGCTTGATGGAGGAGCCGGGCTGGCGGGTGGCCATCGTGGCGTTCACCGCCCCATCTATGCGAGCATCGAAATAATCTGGGCTACCCAGCATAACTAACACCTCGCCCGTGCGCGGGTCGAGGGCCACCAGGGCAGCGTTGCGTACCTGACGCGGCGGTTCCCCGTTCCCTCGCCGCGTCAGTTGCCCCAAACGGTATCTTACTATGCCCTCCGCCGCCTCTTGCATGCGGAGGTCTAGGGTGGTGTAAACCTGCAAGCCGCGCTTATAGATCCCCTCCAACCCATATCGCCGCTCCAATTCCCCTCGAACATACATC
>CAYUAM010000006.1:5612-19144 GCA_964442805.1 uncultured Anaerolineales bacterium
AATGGGGAGCGCGGATGGCAAAAGGCACGGAGGCGAAGCCTAATTTCTCCCCCTCTGCCAGCCGCGCCTCCTCCTGGGTGATATACCCCTGTTTAGCCATCAACTGGAGCACCACCCGCTGGCGCTCTTGGGCCGCCGAAAGGTCCTCCAGAGGGTTGTATCGCGCTGGCGATTGGGGCAACCCCGCCAAGAGCGCACATTCGGCCAGATCTAACTCGGCGGCGTGCTTGCCAAAATAGGCCCGGCTGGCCGCCTCGAGGCCGAAGGCCAGGTTCCCGTAGTAGGTCTCGTTGAGATAGAGGGTCAAAACCTCCTCTTTGGAATAACGGCGAGCGATGCGCCAGGCCAGGATGGCTTCGCGCATCTTGCGCGTCAGGCTGACCTCGGTCCGTTCTTGGGGGCTCAGAAGGAGGTTGCGCGCCAGTTGCTGAGTGATGGTGCTGCCGCCGGAGAGGACTTCGCCACCCCGCAGGTTGATCCACAAGGCCCGCACGATGGCCCGAAGGTCAACCCCGGGGTTCCGGTAGAAACTGGCGTCTTCCGTGGCCACCGTTGCTTGACGGCACGAGAACGGGATCTCCTCCTGTTTGAGCGGCGTATGTAGCCCCCCATAGGGGTCGTTAATCTCGTACAGGAGCAGGCCGCGCCTATCATAAATCTTAGTGCTGGGCGCGGTGGTATGCTGATACAACTGGGCCACATCGGGCAGGTCAACCACCAGCCAGCGATAGATCCCGGCCGTGCCCAGCCCAAGGAGCAGAATCAGCAGGGCCAGCAACGATCCTAGGATCAGACTACGAGGGCGAAATCTTAATCGTGCCATAGGTCACGAAAACGTGCGCAGCCAGGCAATTGCCCAGCATATGAGCGCTCACGGCTACTGGTCAGCGCACGCGCACGCCTTCCCCCCGTCATTATATCACAACTCAACCCGAGATAAGCCGCGCCAACTAGCATTATTATTCTTCATATCGTAAATAAAACCAAAAACATTAACATATCTAGCATAACAGGGATAAGTTTCTCTGTCAATCAATATCTTTGACGTCTCTTCTATGGACAATGTTCCATTCCCTGCTGTTCGTTGGGTAGACGAGCGGTGCGAAAGCAGGCAGCAACGGCGGTGGCCACTTCCATCAAGCCGTCATCAGAGTTGACCTACAAATAAAGTGTGCAAGAAGAAGATGGTGTCTGCCGGGGGAAAATTAAAGCCGACTGATAAGCACCTTCTCTACCTTAGGGCCCTTCATCTCCCCCACGGTGAGGCGCAGGTTCCCCTCCTCCATCCACTCCCCCTCCTGGGGGATATGACGAAGGCGGTAGAGGATGAAGCCAGCGATGGTCTCGTAATCATCCCCTTCGGGCAGGTTCAGGCCCAGTTCCTCGTTGGCCTCATCGATGCGCAAGGAGGCGTCCACCAGAACCGTTCGCTCATCGATGGCTTTCACCAGTTCCGGTTCAACCACCAGTTCATCGCTCAGCCGCCCCACGATCTCCTCCACCAACTCCTCCAGGGTGACCAATCCCGCCGTGCCCCCATACTCATCGATGACGATGGCCATCTGCAGTTGCTTCTGGCGCATCTCCAGGAAGAGGCTTCCCATCTCCCTGCTCTCCGGGACGAAAAGGGCCGCGCGCACCAACTCCTTCACCTTCCTCTGATGGCTGTTCGGGCCTTCGGCTACGGCCAGAAGGACGTCTTTAATGGCTACGAAGCCGATTATGTTGTCCAAATCGTCGGAATAAACGGGGAAGCGGTCGTGGCTGGCCTCGCGGAAGAGGCGCAAGAACTCCTCCAAGGTGGCCTCTCCTTCCACCCCCACCATCTCCGGGCGAGGGGTCATGACCTCGCGAACCTGGCGGCTGCCGAATTCGAAGACCCGCTGGACCATAGCCCGCTCCATCTCTTGGACGGTGCCCTCCTCCGCCCCGATGGAAGCCAGCATCTTGATCTCCTCCGGGGTGACGAAGGGGGAGGAGGGCTTCCCGCCTCGGCTCACTAGGCTGATAAGGGAATTGGCGATGAGGGTGAAGAGCCAGATGATGGGGGTCAGGGTTTTGACCATCAATTCCATGGGGCGGGCCACCAGCAAGGATAGGCGCTCGGCGTTGCGGGCGGCGAAGGTCTTAGGGGTGATCTCCCCGAATATCACGATAAGCAAGGTCATGACCAGGCTGGCCACCAAGAGCCCTCGCCCTCCGAAGAGGAGGAGGGCCAAGGCCGTACCCAAGGAAGAAGCGACGATGATGAAGAGGTTCTCGGTGAAGAGGATGGTGGCGAAGAGGCGGTCATGCCTCTCCCATAGCCGCTTGGCCGCTTGGGCAGCGCGATGGCCCTGCTCGGCCAGCCGTCGGATGCGGATTTTACTTACGGAAATGAGGGAGGCTTCCGAACTGGAAAAGAAGGCCACAACGAGGATGCAAAAGAGGAGAAGGGCAAGGGTCAGAACTATATTGGAACTCTCTATCGGTAAGGTGGCTTCTCCCATTCTTCAAAATTATATCATAGGGAGGGGAGCCATCGCCACTTCCTTGTTCCCGCCTCCCCCCTGTGATATACTCATTTTTGAGGTGTGCGGTGAAGTTCGCTTCCGCTCCCGCCAAGGCCATCCTCCTGGGGGAACACGCCGTGGTCTATGGCCAACCGGCCATAGCCGTGCCGGTGACCCAACTGAGGGCCAAAGTCACGGTGGAGCCAGGGGGAGAGGGGGTTCGCCTGATAGCCAGGGACCTGGGCCACAGCCACATAGTAGGGGAAGGCTCCCCCCCAGAGTCACTGAAGCCCCTGGTGGCCTTGGTGGAGAGCACCCTAGATTACCTGGGGGGCGAACGGCCGGCCCTCACTATCACCGTCGAATCGGCCATCCCCATAGCTAGGGGGCTGGGGAGCGGAGCGGCGGTCTCGGTGGCCCTGGTCCGAGGGCTGGCCGCCCATTGGGAGAGGAGGCTCGACCCCCAGGAGGTTTCCGCCTTGGTATATGAGGCGGAGAGGTTCCACCACGGCACCCCCAGTGGTATCGACCATACCGTCATCGCCTATGGCCGGCCCATCTACTTCCAGAGGGGCCAGGAGCCCCAATTTCTGAGGGTCGGCCGGCCCTTCCTCCTGGCCATAGCCGATAGCGGGGTGGAGAGTCCCACCAAGGCGGTGGTGGAAGAGGTAAGGCAGGCTCGGGATAGAGAGCCTAGAAGATATGAAGCCCTCTTCAAGGAGATAGGCGCTCTGGTCCAGGAGGCTAAAAAGGCCTTGGAGGAAGGAGAATTAGATAGGCTGGGGCATCTCATGGACCGAAACCACCCTCTCTTACGAGATTTAGGGGTCTCCTCCCCCTCCTTAGATGGCTTGGTGCGGGCGGCGAAGAAAGCAGGGGCTATAGGGGCCAAACTCTCCGGGGCGGGCCAAGGGGGTTGCGTCATCGCCCTGGTCAGGGAGGAAAATCGAGAGGAAGTGGCCTCGGCTTTGAGGGGAGAGGGCGCCCAGATGACCATCGTTACCGAGGTCTCCTGATGGATATACAAAAGGTGAGCCTGGCCGAGGTAGCGCAGGTCTTAACGGAGCCTTATTCCCTGGTGGAGTTGGCCTACGTGGACGATTTCGTGGCCCGGCTCTTCATCTGCCAAGGTTCCGTGGCTTGGCACAAGCATATCGATCAGGACGAACTCTTCCTGATCCACGAAGGGGAGGTATCATTGGAGAGCGAATGGGGCAACTGCACCCTCCGGGCCGGGGAGATGGTGGTGGTGCCTAAGGGGGTCACCCATCGCTCCGGCTCCCTTCTCCGCTCCGTGGTCCTCCTCTTCGAGCGAAGGTTATTCGCCGACCGGCAAAACGGCCAAAGGAGGCTCTTTGTCCTCAAAGGCCAAGGGACTCTAAACAAGGCCGATATAAAGGGGGCCTCCCGGGGGTTGGCTCCCTTCTTCCCTTTGGAGTTGGCCCGGGTGGACAACTTCACGGCGCATCTCATGGTCTGTCGGGGGGCCTCCAAATGGCTGGAGAGCAACTATGACCAAATCCTCCTGACCCAGCGGGGGAAGATCCGCTTGGAGACGGAAAAGGGGAAGATAACTTTGGAGGAAGGGGAGCTGGCTCACCTGCCCAGGGAGGTAGACCATCGTTTGGTCGCCCCCGGCCGGGCGGTGGCCCTCCTCCTCTCCCGCAGGACCTAGAGATGAAAAGGACCGCTTTAGCCAGGGCCAATATCGCCTTCATCAAATATTGGGGCAACCGGGACGAGAGGCTGCGTTTGCCCATGAACGGCAGCATCTCCTTGACCCTGGATGCGCTTTGCACCAAGACCACCGTGGAGTTCTCCAAAGGGTTGAAGGAGGATGGGGTGGAGATAGATGGTCAGGTGGCCTCTCCCTCCTCACGAGCCCGCATGGTGGCCCACCTGGATCATCTGCGGGCCTTGGCTGGGAACGAGTTGCGGGCTCGGGTGGTCTCAGCCAACAATTTCCCCACCGGGGCGGGGCTGGCCTCCTCGGCCTCCGGCTTCGCTGCCCTCACCCTGGCGGCCACGGCCGCCCTGGGGATGGAATTAGAGGGGAGAAGGCTCAGCAGCCTAGCCCGTTTGGGCTCCGGCTCCGCGGCCCGCTCCATTTTTGGGGGCTACGTGGAATGGTTGGCCGGGACCAGCCACGAGGGTTCCTTTGCCCTCCAGGTCGCCCCCCCTGAGCATTGGGAGGTTTGCGATTGTATCGCCCTGGTCTCGAAGGAGGCCAAAGGGGTCTCCTCCTCCCAGGGCCACAGGTTGGCCCCGACCAGCCCCCTCTATGGGGCTAGGCTGGCCAAGATCGAGGAGGAGCTACCCCGAATTAAAGAGGCCATCCTAGCCAAGGATTTCCCCACCTTGGGTTCCATGGCCGAGGCCGAGGCCCTCTCCCTCCACGCCATCATGATGACCTCCCGCCCCAGCCTCCTCTACTGGACCCCGGCCACGGTGCGACTGCTCCACCAGGTCCGCCTCTGGAGGGAAGGGGGGGTGCCGGTCTATTTCACCATCGACGCCGGCCCCAACGTCCACCTCTTGACCCTCCCTCCTCAGGTGGAGGAGGTGAGGAGAAGGCTAGAGGGGACGGAGGGAGTGGGGGAGGTCATAATATGCCGGCCCGGCCAGGGGGCAGCCTTGACCGAGGAGCATCTATTCTGATGGGCGAACTGGTCTTCCTGAAACTGGGCGGCTCCCTCATAACCGATAAATCGCGGCCCCAAAGGGCCCGTCCTAGGGTCATCCGCCGGGCGGCCCGAGAGATTGGGGAAGCCCTCTCCGAGCGGCCGGGGGAGTTGCGTTTAGTCTTGGGCCACGGCAGCGGCTCCTTCGGCCACTACCCGGCCCAAAAATACGGGGTCCAAGAGGGGCTCAAGGGGCAAAGCGATTGGTGGGGCTTGGCCGAGACCAGCGCCCTGGCCGCTCGCCTCAACCGCTTGGTGGCGGACACTTTCCTAGAGGAAGGCCTCCCCATCCTCTCCCTCCAACCCTCTGCCTCCGCCCTTTGCCGGGCCGGGGAGTTAATCCACCTAGAGATGAAGCCCATCAGGGAGGCCCTAGCCCAGGGCCTGGTGCCCCTCCTCTACGGCGATGTGGCCTTCGACCAAGAGCAAGGGACCACCATCATATCTACGGAGGAGATATTCGCCTATCTAGCCACCCGGATGGAGCCTCAGCGGATCATCATGGTGGGCCAGGTAGAAGGGGTCTATGACCGCGAGCCTCAGTCGCCCGGCGCTCGCCTCTTGGAGCGCATCTCCCCCCTCGACCTGGCCCAACTAGAGGAAGCCCTATCCGGCTCCCCGGAGGTCGATGTCACGGGAGGCATGCTGACTAAGGTAAAGGTCATGGCTCGATTAGTGGAGGCTCACCCCTCCCTCCAGGTGCGATTCATCTCCGGGAGGCGAACGGGGGCCATCAAAAGGGCGCTCTTGGACCCGGAGGCGCCCGAGGGGACCCTCTTAACCGCTTGAGGCACCCTATGGTCATCATCGATGGCTCCTATGGAGAGGGCGGGGGACAGATATTGCGGACCTCCCTAACTCTGGCTGCCCTAACCGGAAAGGCGGTGAAGATAATCAACATCCGCGCAGGCCGGCCCAAGCCGGGGTTGGCCGCTCAACACCTCACCGGCGTACGGGCCGTGGCTGAGATATGCGGCGCCCACCTAGAAGGAGCGGAGTTGGGCTCCCAAAACCTCACTTTCACTCCCCAAAAGCCTCCCCAAGCCGCTTCCTACTCCTGGGATGTGGCCGCAGCCCGAAAGGGGGGAAGCGCCGGAGCGGTCAGCCTGCTCTTTCAGGCCGTCCTTTTGCCCCTGGCCCTGGCTCAGGGTCCCTCTCAAGTGACCATGGGGGGAGGGACCCACGTCCCTTGGAGCCCTCCTTACCACTACTTGGAGCTGGTTTATCTCCCTACCTTGGCCCGCCTGGGGGTTCGGGCCAAGGTGGAGATAGATAAATGGGGCTGGTACCCCATGGGCGGAGGAGAGATAAAGGCCCAGATCGACCCCGCTACCCTGTCCTTGAGTCCCATTGACTTGAAGGAGCGAGGGGCTCTATCGGGCCTCTTCGGCCTCTCCGCCGTAGCCAATTTGCCTGACCATATCGCCCAGCGACAAAGGAAACGTGCTCTAGAGATGTTGGAGGGGTTTCGGCCCCAGATAGAGGTGGTGCGGGCGGAATCAGTGGGCCAAGGCTCCTTCCTCTTCCTGTGGGCCCAATTCGAGAACTGCCTGGCTGGCTTCTCCTCCCTGGGGGCTCGGGGCAAGCCCGCAGAGAGGGTAGCGGAGGAGGCCGGTCAAGGGTTCTTAGATCATTACCATGGGGGCGCAGCCTTGGATAAACACCTGGCCGATCAACTCATCTTGCCCCTGGCCTTGGCCTCGGGCCCCTCTTCCTTCACCACCACGGAGATCACCCCGCACCTCCTCACTAACATCTGGGTAGTGGAGCGATTCACCCCTCGGCGCTTCAAGGTGGAAAGGGAGAAGGGCCAAGTCACCTGCTATGGCCCGGGTAGGGAGGAAAAAGCCTATGTTTGAGATGGTCTTCCTAGGGACCTCGGCCTCGGCCCCCTCCTTGACCCGCAACCTGGCCTCCACCATGGTCCTTTGTGGCCAGCACCGCTTCCTCATCGATTGCGGGGAGGGCACCCAGAGGCAACTCTTGCGCAGCGGCCTGGGCTTCCGCCGGCTGAACCGCATCCTCCTCACCCACGGCCACCTGGACCACATCCTGGGGTTAGGAGGGCTGATCTCCACCTTCAGCCGCTGGGAGGCCATCGACCAACTCCGGATCTATGGAGGGGAATGGGCTCTGGAACGGGTGAAAGATCTGGTCTTCAGCGTAGTCTTCCGGGGTACCCGGCCGGAGATGGAGATCGAACTGATAGAGGTCTCCCCGGGGGTGATACTGGAGGAGGATAAATTCACCCTGCGGGCCTTCCCGGTCGCCCATAGAGGGCCCGGGTGTTACGGCTATACCTTCCAAGAGAGGAGTCGGCGCCCCTTCCTGGCTGACAAGGCGGAGGAGTTGGGGGTTCCTCCGGGGCCGGAGCGCAAGGAGTTGGTGAGGGGCAAACCCATCACCTTGGCCGATGAGCGGGTGGTCCGGCCCGAGGAGGTGCTGGGGGAGGCGGTGCCGGGGGCCAAACTGGTCTATGTAGGCGATGCCAGCCGGGTCGATGATCTGGTCTATGAGGCCTGGGGGGCCGATGCCCTAGTGGTGGAGGCCACCTACTTGAAAGAAGAGGCCCACCTGGCCAAGAGGTATAGCCACCTCACCGCCACCCAAGCGGCCACTTTGGCCAAGGAGGCCCAGGTAAGGGTCCTCTACATCAATCACGTCTCCCGTCGTTACTCCGAGGAGGAGGTGCTGGCCGAGGCTTGTTCCATCTTCCCTCACACGGTGGTAGCGAAAGACCTGGAACGGGTAGAGGTGGTGAAGGTCAAGTGAGATCAAGACGCCTCGGTTTGGACCTCACCTCCTCCCGGCTAAGCCCACGGCGGCAGACGGATATGATTATTGACCCTGGTCGAACCGAGGTTTTGGGAGACCTGGAGGGGCCTGACCAAGCCAAGATTGACTTTCCCTATCTTCGATGCTATAATATTATGAAATTCGGATCCTGCATATCGTCTAAAAGGCCTCCTCTTCTACGCTGCGACGCTTTCTAGCATATGTAGCGTCCCCGAATTAATACCTTCATTGTCCTGCGGATGAGTTTCCTCCTCGGACTGGTCCCTGGGTCAATGGCTAATAGAAGGCGTTTATGGAGGAGAAGGCAGAGAAAGCCATGCAGTTGATCGATGCTTTGGAAGGGGCGGAGGGGGACCAGTTCGTGCAACTGGTCGTAGACCAAGTGGGCAAGGAGATGCTCTCAATCTTCGGGTCGTACGCCGCTACCGTCTTCCCCGGCAACCCGGAGGAGGTCATCAGGGGCCTGGTTCATCTGATGATCGTGGCCTATCTGATGAAAGCCAACGAGGCCATCTCCCTCTTCCCACAAAGTGTAGCCTAAAGGAGGCAGAAAGATGTCCAAAAAACTGTACGTCGGCAACCTGGAATACACCGTGACTCAAGAGGATTTGGAGAGGCTCTTCGCAGAGCACGGCCAGATCGTCTCCGTATCCATAGCCACGGATCGCTATTCAGGGAGACCGAGAGGCTTCGGCTTCGTGGAATTCGCCAACGACGAGGACGCCCAGAAGGCCAAGCAAGCCCTCAACGGACAGGACCTCAAGGGCCGAGCCCTGCGGGTGGATGAGGCCCGGGAACAGCAACGGGACCGGGGACCCCGGGACTACGGCCGGCGCCCCCGCTACTAGAAAAGGAGGCAGAAAGATGTCCAAGAAACTTTACGTCGGCAACCTGGAATATACCGTGACCGAAGAGGATTTGCAGACGCTCTTCGCAGAGCACGGCCAGATCGTCTCCGTAACCATAATCAAGGATCGCTATTCAGGGAGACCGAAGGGCTTCGGTTTCGTGGAATTCGCCAACAACGAGGATGCCCAGAAGGCCAAGCAAGCCCTCAATGGGCAGGACCTCAAGGGCCAGGCCCTCCGGGTGGACGAGGCCCAGGAACAGAGACGGGACCGGGGACCCCGGGACTACGGCCGGCGCTCCCGCTACTAGAAAAGGAGTCAGAAAGATGTCCAAGAAACTTTACGTCGGCAACCTGGAACATACCGTGACCGAAGAGGATTTGCAGACGCTCTTCGCAGAGCACGGTCAGATCATCTCCGTAACCATAGTCAAGGATCGCTATTCAGGGACACCGAAGGGCTTCGGTTTCGTGGAATTCGCCAACAACGAGGACGCCCAGAAGGCCAAGCAAGCCCTCAACGGGCAGGACCTCAAGGGCCAGGCCCTCCGGGTGGACGAGGCCCGGGAGCAGAGGCGAGATCGGGGACCCCGGGACTACGGACAGCGTTCCCGCTACTAGCCAAGACCGCTCCATAAAAAATATTAGCGCAAGATGGTGAGATGCCCTTAAAATAGGACGGCTCCATGGCCGTCCTTTCTCTTAGACGGACCAACTGGGCAGGATGGGGAATCGGTCGCACGGACCTATATTGACGGTTCTAAGTCGGGGCCAGTGAGGGTATCGCGGACCTGCCAACCCAGGGCAGCGATCCGTTCCCGCAGGGCATCGGCGGCGGCCCAGTCGCGGCGGGCACGGGCTGCCTCTCGCTCCTCCACCAGGGCCAACACCTCCGGGGGCGGCTCCGGTGGGGCCTCGGCCTGGGCGGTTTGCACTCTCTCCCATACTTGGGGCGGTATGCCAATCTGTGGCTCCGGCATCTGAAAAGGCCCCAGTTCGGTCACGGCGAAGGCCTGGCCATGAGGGAAACGTTGCTCTTCCCCTTTTCTCAGTAGGGTGATGCCGCCCCGCCCCATCACCCGGCAGGTGCCTGCCCTCAGGTCTACCACCAGGGCGGTGTGCTCGTCGATGCCCACTATGTTTGCCTCGGACGGAAGCAGCGTCTGCAGTTGCTCGAAGCGAGCCTTTCCCATGAAGCAACGGCTGGTATCCAAATCGACCCCACCCTCGGCATTATCCCAATGAGAGATGAAGGCTAGCGAGAGACCATAGGGGCCGAAGAAGTCCAGCCCCCTCTGCCAGTGGAGCTCCTCCCCCACCTTGTAGATTTCATAAACCGGCAGGGCCTGGACACCGAAGGCGATGGTAGCGGCGCTGGCCAGGGTTATGGCCGCCCCCAGGCGGTGACGGGCCACCAGGGTGTGCCAGGCCAGGCTATCCCTCAATTGACGGACAGCATAGGTAGGACTGCCTGGCCCCAAGAAGATGAGGTTGGCCTGAAGTAAAGGAGCCACGATGGCCGGGTCGTCAGGGCTGAAGGGAGTGCCCCGCTTGCGGGCGGGGACCACCGTGACTTGGGGTTGATAGTTGGACAAACGCTGGCGCAGAAAATCGGCCACCCGCCCGGCTACCTGGGCCGAATTGGGCTCAAAGCCGGCCGGCGTCTCCAGCACGGCCACCCGTATGGGCGGGGATAGGCGGCGCAAGAGCCAATCGTGGACTCTACGCCCGCTGGCCGAGGTCTCGCCAGAGCCGAATAGGATCACCAGGCCCGGCCCTTCCGCCAAGGCTTACCTCCCTATCATCTCCTCTTGATTGCAGCCTATCCAGCCGAGGCCAGAGTATGGTAGTGGGAAAGGGTGCTCGGAGAGGATGGTCATAATATTGATAGCGCACCTGGCCCCCTTTGTCAATCACATTGGGCCCCCAACTTGACAACCCTCTCCCCCTGGGCTATACTATTTAAGAGCCAGTGGGGATGTAGCTCAGTTGGGAGAGCGCTACAATCGCACTGTAGAGGCCAGGGGTTCGAATCCCCTCATCTCCACCATAGGCAAAGGCCGAGAACAGGAGTAGTAGGCCACCCCTCCCAGAGAGCCGGGGATGGTGGGAAGCCGGCGGGGCGCGAAGGGGGGCGCCTTTCAGTCCTTGGCTGAAGAAGGTCGAACTCGCCTGGGAGCCGCAACGGTGAAACGGAGTAGCCGTTGCCGGGAGCAGCCGTTATCCTGCCAAAGCGGGCAAAGCGTGGGCCTGTAGCGCAGTTGGGAGCGCGTCTCAATGGCATTGAGAAGGTCAGGGGTTCAAGTCCCCTCAGGTCCACCTCTTGTCAAGCAGGGTGGTACCGCGGAGTGACCCTTCGTCCCTGAGGCGAAGGGTCAAGCCTTATTAGGGCCTTTCGGTCGAGGGACAAGGGGGTCGCTGACCGAGAAGGAAGCAATGAAGGAGGCGACCCCCTTCTGATTCGGGACCGAGGTGATGAGCATGGACAAATATATCCCCCAAGAGATAGAACCAAGATGGCAAAAGAGGTGGGAGGAGACGGGGCTTTACGCCACTGGCGAGGCCCCAAAGCGGCCCAAGTGGTATTTCCTGACCATGCTCCCCTACACCTCCGGCGATATCCACATCGGCCATTGGTACGCCATGGCCCCCTCCGACGCCAAGGCCCGCTGGTACCGCATGCAGGGGTATAACGTTTTCTTCCCCATCGGCTTCGACGCCTTCGGCCTCCCCGCGGAGAACGCAGCCATCCAGCACGCCATCCATCCCCAGAAGTGGACCTACGACAATATCGAGCGCATGCGGGTGCAACTTAGGTCCATGGGGGCCATGTGGGCTTGGGACCGGGAAGCCATCTCCTCCGACCCGGAATATTACCGCTGGAGCCAATGGTTCTTCCTCCAGTTCTACAAGCATGGCCTAGCCTATCGGGCCTTGGCCGCCGTGGACTGGTGCCCCAACTGCAACACCACCCTGGCCCGGGAGCAGGTCTGGGGGGAGGACCGCCACTGTGAGCGGTGCAACACCCCGGTCACGAAGAGGGACCTAGAGCAATGGTTCCTCCGCATCACCGCCTACGCCGAGGAACTCCTGGATTTCTCCCAGATCGAATGGCCGGAACGGGTACGGGTGATGCAGGAGAATTGGATCGGCAAGAGCGAGGGGGCCGATATAACCTTCAAGAGCGAGGAGGGCGACCACATCCCTGTCTTCACCACCCGCCCCGATACCCTTTACGGGGCCACCTTCATGGTCCTGGCCCCCGAACACCCCCTGGTGACCAAACTTACCGCCCCGGATCGACATGAAGAGGTGGAAGGTTACATCCAATGGGCCCGCCGCCGCAGCGAGATAGACCGGCTGAGCGTGGAGAAAGAGAAATCGGGGGTCTTCATCGGGGCCTACGCCCTCCACCCCCTCGCCCAGGAGCGCCTCCCCCTCTACATCGCCGACTACGTGCTCATGACCTACGGCACGGGAGCCATCATGGGCGTCCCCGCCCACGATGAGCGGGACCTTGCCTTCGCCAAGAGATACAGCCTCCCCATCCCCGTGGTCATCGCTCCCCCGGGCTGGCAGGGGGAAGAGTTAGAAGAGGCCTACCCCGACGAGGGGATGATGGTCAACTCCGGCCCCTTCAATGGCATGCCCTCCGAGCAGGGAAAGAGGGCGGTGACCGAACTCCTGGAGGCCAGGGGGCTGGGCCACTACGCCGTCCGCTACCGCCTGCGGGATTGGCTCATCAGCCGGCAACGCTACTGGGGCGCTCCCATCCCCATCATCTACTGCCCTAAATGTGGCCCCGTCCCCGTGCCCGAGGAGGACCTGCCCGTCCTTCTGCCCGAGGATGCGGAGTTCCTCCCCACCGGGGAGTCGCCCCTTAAATACCACGAGGGCTTCCGCTATACTACCTGTCCCCAATGTGGGGGCTCGGCCGAGCGGGAGACCGACACCATGGATACCTTCATCTGCTCCTCCTGGTACCAGTATCGTTACCTTAGCCCCTGCTACGATAAGGGCCCCTTCGACCCGGAGGTGGGGAGGTATTGGCTGCCGGTGGATCAATACACCGGGGGGATAGAGCATGCCACCATGCACCTTCTCTACACCCGCTTCTTCACCAAGGCCCTGCGGGATATGGGGCTGGTCTGGTTCGATGAGCCCATGCTTCGCCTCTATAATCAGGGGATCATCTTGGGGCCCGATGGGTTGAGGATGAGCAAATCCCGAGGCAACGTGGTCGATCCCGACGACCAAGTGGCCCGCTATGGGGCCGATACCTTCCGGGCCACCCTGATGTTCATGCGCCCCTGGAACGAAGGAGGGCCCTGGGATACCCAGGGGATAGAAGGGGTGCATCGCTTCCTGAACCGGGTCTGGACCCTGGTCCTGGAGGAGCCTCCCTCCGTTAAGGGGAAGGCCACCGCTGAGCAGATAGCCTCGCTGCGCCGCAAGACTCACCAGACCATCCGTAAGGCCACCCAGGATATGGATTCCTTCTCCTTCAACACCATGATAGCGGCGCTGATGGAGTTCACCAACTACCTGGCGAAGGCCAAAGAGACGCCGGTGGTGGCCACCCCGGCTTGGGAGGAAGCCATCGAGTCTCTCCTCCTCCTCTTGGCCCCCTCCTGCCCCCACCTCGCCGAGGAACTCTGGGAACGCACCGGCCGCATCTATAGCATCCACCAGCAACCCTGGCCCCAATGGAACGAG
>CAYUAM010000007.1:0-3370 GCA_964442805.1 uncultured Anaerolineales bacterium
GAGCCATGATATAATTATGTGGGTCTCCTGGCCCTAGAGGTTTGGAGGATATCTTGGCTACGACTATGGATGAAGAAGGGTTGAAGGAGAAAAGAGGATCATTCTTAGATGCTCCCCTCCTGGCTGGCCTGAACTGGGAGGCGGTGCTTTACGGCCTCATCCTGATTTTTGCTATATTTACCCGCTTTTGGGACCTGGGCTCCCGGGCCCAACACCACGACGAGAGCATGCACGCCTTCTATTCCTGGGAACTATCCCAGGGTCGAGGATACCAGCATAACCCTCTCCTTCATGGCCCCCTCCTTTTTCATTTCACTGCCTTGATCTATTTCCTCTTCGGGACTAGCGATTATACCTCACGGGTGGGGCCGGCCATCTTGGGGGTGGCCTTGGTCTTCATGCCTTACTTCTTGAGGAAGTGGCTGGGCCGCTATGGGGCCCTGGCCGCCGCGGCCATGTTGGCCATCTCCCCCGGCTTCTTATATTATTCCCGCTTCATCCGCGAGGATATCTTTGCCGCCTTCCCTCAATTTCTCCTCTTCGTGGCCATAGTCAAATATCTGGATGAGAGGGAGGATCGCTACCTATACCTGACTGCTGGGGCTCTTGCCTTACTCTTCTGTACCAAAGAGGTCTCTTTCATCACCACCTTCATCTTCGGGGTTTTCCTCTTCGGCCTCTTCCTCTGGCAATTCTGGAAGAGCGAGAAGCGGGACCCCCGCCATTTGGCCTCCTTCGACCTGGTGATGGTGGTGGGGACTCTCTGCTTGCCCCTCACCTCGTCCTTGGTCATCAAAATTTTGGGCGAGGACCCCATCGATTACACCTCGCCCGAGCGCATAATATCTCTCTTCGTCCTCTTGGGCCTGCTGGCCCTCTCCATGGCCCTTGGCACGGCCTGGGATTGGCGTCGCTGGGTGGCGGCGGCGGCCATCTACTACGCCATCTACCTCCTGCTTCACACCACTTTTCTCACCAACATGTTCGGCATAGCCACCGGTTTGGTGGGCTCCTTGGGTTATTGGTTGGGCCAACAAGGGGTACGCCGGGGCGGCCAGCCTTGGTATTACTATCTCGTCCTATTGCCCTTGTATGAATTCTTGCCCCTCTTCTTGGCCCTTCTGGGCGGGGTGCGTTATCTTCTCGGCTTCGACCAGAGGAGAGAGGAGGAACAAAGGGACCCAGGTTCGCTGGGAAGGACGGCCTTCTCCACCTTCCTCCTCTGGTGGGCTATAGCGGTCTTCCCCATCTACAGTTGGGCGGGGGAGAAGATGCCTTGGCTTATAGTTCATTTGGCCTTGCCCCTCATCCTCTGGGCCGGCTACACCATGGGCCGGATAGCGGAGGGGAGCGATTGGCGCGCCCTGAGGGAGAGGGGAGGATGGAAATTGGCCCTCCTTTCCCTCCTGACCCTTCTGGCCATCTTGGTCTTGGCCTCCTCCCGGCCCGTCTTCGGCAGCATGGCCTTGACCGACCTGAACCTCACCCTGCGTTGGCTGGGAGCCTTGGTCATCCTTGTAGCCTTGGTAGTGATGAGCGTCTTTACAGCGCGGCGACTGGGGTGGGGAAATTCCCTTCGGGTAGCCCTATTCACCGCCCTTATCCTCTTGGCCCTCCTGACCGTGCGCTTCGCCTTCATCGCCAGTTACATTCACGGCGATGTGGCCAAGGATATGTTGATCTATACCCAGACCACCCCCGATGTGACCATGGTGGTGAGGGAGATAGAGGCCCTCTCGGAGAGGCTGGTGGGGGGCAAGGAGATGGAAGTGGCCTTCGACGATTTCACCAGTTGGCCCTTCTTCTGGTATCTGCGGGATTTCCCCCATCGCCGATTCTTGGGGACGGGGGAGGACCTCACCGAGCCCTTGACCGCCCCCGTGGTCTTGGTGGGGTTAGAGAACGAGCCCCACCTGCGCCCCTATCTAGCCGACTACATCCGCCAACAATACCGCTTGCGGTGGTGGTTCCCGGAGGATTATCGAGGGATGAGCTGGCAGAGGATAGTAACCAGCCTCAAGGACCCCCAGTTACGCCATAGCCTGTGGCAGTTCCTTTTCTATCGGGAACTGGAGAATCCTCTAGGTTCCTCCGATTTCGCCTTCTATTTGCGCCGAGATGTGGCCGCCCGGTTGTGGCGCTCTAGCGCCGTCCCCATCGGGCCGGAGGCCGGCCTGGCCGACGAATACGCCAAGAAACGGATAGAGGTAGAGAGCGTCATGACCTTCGGGGGGGCGGGCCTCCTCAACTCCCCCAAAGATATCGCCCTCGATGCTCAAGGGAACCTCTACGTGGTGGATGGGGGGAACAGACGCGTTCAGGTCTTCGACCCGGAGGGTAGAGTAATGGCCTCCTGGGGAGGGGAGGGCTTCGCTCCCGGCCAATTCAACGACCCCTGGGGCATCTTAGTGGATGGCCAGGGGCAGGTCTATGTGGCCGACACCTTTAACCACCGGGTGCAGAAATTCGATAAGGAGGGACATTTCCTGACCTATTGGGGGGGAACTCTGGTGGATACCGGCGGCCAGGCTATCGGTTCCCCCGGCCTCTTCTTCGGCCCTCGAGATTTGGTCGAGGAGGCTGAGGGCAACCTCTACGTGACCGATACGGGGAACGAGCGGGTGCAGAAGTTCGACCCCCAAGGGGCGTTCCTGGGGCAGTGGGGAGGGGAGGGCAGTGGCCCCGGCCAGTTCAGCGAGCCGGTGGGGATGGCTGTAGACGGGGAAGGAAATATCTACGTGGCCGATACCTGGAACCATCGTATCCAGAAGTTCGACCGCTCTTTCCGCTTCTTAACCCAGTGGCCGGTGGAGGGGTGGGTAAGCCGCTCCTCCATCAATAAACCTTATCTGGCCGTCGATAGTAAGGGTTACGTCTATGCCACCGACCCGGAGGGGTATCGGGTTCTGGTCTTCTCCAGCGAGGGGGAAATCGTGGCCGTCTTCGGCAAGAAGGGGAGCGATAGTGCCTCCTTCGACCTGCCCATAGGGATAGCGGTGGATGGGGAGGGGTATATCTACGTGGCCGATGCGGGGAATAATCGGGTCATGAAGTTCCCGCCCCTTTCTCCTGTAGGAGTCATCGAATGATGCCCTCGCCACCTATCCGCACATCTTGCTCTATGCCTCATCAGTCTCGTACGGGGAGCGATGACCTTGGATAGACGTCGATGGGGTGGCCTCCTCGGTCTGCTCTTGACCTGTCTCTTCGCCGGGCTGGCCATATATAGGCTAGATCTAAGACAGGTGGGCGTAGCCCTGGCCCGGGCAAACTATCTCTATGTGGCCCCGGCCCTCTTCTTCACTTTCTGGGGCTACATTTTGCGCACCGCTCGCTGGAGGGTGATCCTTCGGCCCCGCAAAGAGGCCTC
>CAYUAM010000007.1:3380-8369 GCA_964442805.1 uncultured Anaerolineales bacterium
CCTCCCTGTTCAGGCTCTTCCCGGTGCTCATCATCGGTTTCGCCGTGAACAACCTCTTGCCCGCTCGCCTAGGCGAGTTCGCGCGGGCCTATATGTTGGGACAAAGGGAAGATATCTCCAAGAGCCTCTCCTTCGCCACGGTGGTGGTGGAGCGGCTCCTCGATGGATTGACCCTGCTCGTTTTCCTCCTGGCCCTATCTTTTTTCTTCCCCTTGCCGGGCTGGGGCCAGCGGATGGGATTCTTGGCGGCTCTCTTCTTCCTGGGAGCCTTGGCCTTCCTCTTCTTCCTTCTATATCGCGAGGCCCAGGCCCTCCGTCTGGTGAGGAGGATATCGTCCCTTTTATCCCCTTCTTGGGCCGATAGCCTAGAGCGGCTATTGACCTCCTTCGTGGCTGGGGTAGAATCCTTGCGCCAGCGACACCTCCTCCCCGGCTTGGCCCTGCTCTCCGTCTCCATCTGGGCCTTTGAGGCTACCTCTTACTTCTTCCTCACCTGGGCCTTCCCCATCTCCTTGTCACCTCTCAGCCGGGTCATGGCCGCCCTCTTCGTCACCGTGGTGGTCAACCTAGGGGTGCTTATCCCTTCCTCTCCTGGTTATGTGGGCACCTTCCATTTCTTCGCCATGTCCGCCCTGAGCGTTTTCGGGGCGGGGCGGGAGGTGGCCCTCTCTTATGCCGTGGTCTCTCACGCCATGCAATATATCCTCATCACCGGCTTGGGGCTCTACTTCCTCTGGCGGGAGAACCTCTCCTTGGCCCGGTTGGGGGCGGCGGCGACCTCGGAGGCGAAGGGGTGAAACTGCTAGAGTATCAGGCCCAGGAGATCTTGGCCCGCTACGGGATCCCCTTCCCCCGGAGCCAGGTGGCCTCCACTCCACAGGAGGTCTACCGGATCGCTCATCGCTTGGGGAGGCCAGTGGTGGTCAAGGCCCAGGTCTCGGTGGGAGGGAGGGGGAAGGCCGGAGGGATTAGGCTGGCCCCTGACCCTCAGAAGGCCAAAGAGGTGGCCCAGGCCATATTGGGGATGGAGATCAAAGGTTTGGTGGTGGATAGGGTCTTGGTGGCCGAGGCGGCCCATATCCAGGCGGAACTCTACCTAGGCTTGGTGGTGGACCGGGCCGCTCGGGCCCTGGCCATGATGGCCTCCTCTGAAGGAGGGGTGGAGATCGAGGAGGTGGCCCGGGCCGCCCCGGAGAAGATCGCCAAAGCGGCCCTCGACCCCTTCCTGGGCCTGCAGGGTTATCAGGCCCGCCAGTTGGCCTCGGAGATAGGCCTCAGCAAGGATCTGGTGAAAGAATGGGCGGCCATGACTCAAGGGCTCTACCAGGCCTTCCTGGCCTGTGACGCCTCCTTGGCCGAGATCAACCCCATGGCCGTTACTAAGGAAGGGAAATTGGTGGCCCTCGATGCCAAGATGGTCCTGGACGATAACGCCCTCTTCCGCCACCCCGAATTGGAAGCCTTGCGGGGCGCTCAGGAAGACCCCTATGAGCGCCAGGCTTGGGAGGCCGGCCTCAGTTACGTGAGGATGGAGGGAGATATCGGCTGCTTGGTCAACGGAGCCGGGCTGGCCATGGCCACCATGGATGTGCTAAAACTCTATGGGGGCGAGCCGGCCAATTTCTTGGATGTGGGCGGGGGGGCCTCCGCGGAGAGGGTGGCGGCGGCCCTACGCCTCATCCTCGCCGACCAGAGGGTGAAGGCCGTGCTCATCAACATCTTTGGGGGCATCACCCGCTGCGATGAGGTGGCTCTGGGAATTTTGGAGGCCCTCCAGGGCGTAGAGTTGAAGATCCCCTTAGTGGTCCGCTTGGCCGGGACCAATGAGGAGGAGGGAAGGAGGCTCTTGGCTCAGATGGAGACGGCTGCCACCTTGGTCGAGGCCGCCCAGAGGGCGGTGGAGGCGGCGGGGAGGAGGTAGGGTGGCCGAGGAGGCTCGGGCCGAGGGTTGTGTCTTCTGTGCCATCGTGGCCGGCCAGGCTCTGGCGGAGGTGATATACGAGGATGAGGCCACCATGGCCTTCATGGATATCCACCCCGCCACCTGGGGCCACGCCCTGGTTATACCCAAGGTGCATTTCAGGAACCTCTACGATATCGAGGAGGGGATAGCCCTGGCCACTATGAGGACGGCCTTAAAGGTGGCTAAGGCCATGAGAGAGGCTTTGAAGCCTGACGGCCTAGACCTCTTGCAGGGCAGCGAGCCGGCCGGCTTCCAGACCGTCTTCCATTTCCATTTTCACCTGGTCCCTCGCTGGTGGGGGGATGGCCTGTTCCGCCCCTGGCGGCCCAAGCCCACGGAGATGGCCCAGATCCAGGAGGCGGCCAGGCTGATAAGGGAGCAGTTACAGTGCTGACAAGGTGCGTACCACCTAGGAGGTGTATTCGATGAGTTGCTTATTGATTTATGAGCCAGAATCAGGGAAGTGGGAAAAAACCCCGGAGGGGGAATTCACTCAGGAGACGGAAATGCAGGAATTAGTCAAGGATAACCCTGATATCATTCCGCTAAGTGATTTGGGGGAGGATATTCCTCCCCTGTTAGTTGTAGGGCGGGAAAGCAGCCTTCCGAATGGGAATCCAGACTTGATTTGCGTGGATGAAAACGGCTTGATAACGGTGATTGAATGTAAATTGGCTAAGAATCCAGAAACCAAGCGCAAGGTGATTGGTCAGATTCTAGGATATGGTGCTTACCTGTGGCAGTTTTCTTATGAGGACTTTGACCAATCTATCGCCAGGGTGTATTTCAATAGTGATCTTTGCCATGATCCTTCCCTTCGAGGCAAAACGCTTGTTGAAGCTATGGCTGTATTTCGTCAACTACATAAGGCAGAGGCAGAAGAGTATGCCGAACTAGAGGCAACCGAGTGGATAGAGGAAGACTTTCGCAGCAACATTTCTACCAACTTGGCACTGGGGCGTATAAGACTTATGGTGGTGGTGGACGAGATCAACCCTGAGCTTAGGCGGATTGTGGAGTTTGTTAACGAGTGCACGGGCAGCAATTTTGAAATGCTTTGCGCTGAACTGAAGTACTTCGAGAAAGACAAACACAGAATCATAATGCCCCGCTTGATCGGACAAGTCAAACGCGAAACTCGAGCGCCCCGTTCACGATTGAACGAAGTGGGATTCCTCATTAGAGTAAAGGAAGAAAAGCCTAACGCTCTTAAACTGGTGGAGGAATTGTTGGATTTCGGCAAAGCAATTGGGGAGAACCGAGATCTCCCGGACTTTTGGGGCAAGAGCTCATTTACCCCTGCAATCTTTGTATTTGGAAAGAGGTTGCCTCTTTTCACCGTTTGCACAACGGGGAAGATAGCGCTAGAGTACAGTCGCTGGAAGGATAAGAATTATCTCGGTGACGCTGCCCGGAGGTATATCACTGGACTCAGCGATAGAGTCAATGCAATCCCTTCTGTGAATTTCAGTGCACAAGATCTTGAGACCAGATATCTTACTTTCGGAGTTGAGGCACTTAGTGAGCTCAAAGATATGGCGAGTTTCAAAGGCGCCATACGTTGGATGGTGGAGCAAGTGCGTGCTGAAAGCGAGAAATAGCGGGTGGAATTGTGAGCATCCTCGTCGGTAAGGACACCCGCTTGGTCGTTCAGGGCATCACCGGGCGGGAGGGGCAATTTCATACCCGTCTTATGCTCGACTACGGCACCTCGGTAGTGGGCGGGGTGACCCCTGGCAAGGGGGGGACGGAGGTTTGGGGCCTCCCTGTCTTCGATACTATGAGGGAGGCGGTGGCGGCCACGGGGGCCAACGCCTCCATCGTCTATGTCCCCGCTCCTTTCGCCGCCGAGGCCCTGTATGAGGCCGCCGACTCGGGAGTCGGGCTCATCGTTTGCATAACTGAAGGTATCCCCACCCTGGATATGATCCGAGTGAAGCACTATTTGGACCGGAAGGGGGTGCGCCTTATCGGCCCCAACTCTCCGGGGGTCATCACCCCAGGGGGGTGCAAGGTGGGGATCATGCCCGACCATATCCACGCCCCTGGCCCGGTGGGGGTGGTCTCCCGCAGCGGGACCCTCACCTATGAGGTGGTGAACGAACTCACCCGCCTGGGGCTGGGCCAATCCACGGTGGTGGGGATAGGGGGAGACCCCATTTTAGGTTGCGATTTCGTGGAAATATTGGGCCTCTTCCAGAAGGATGCAGGGACGGAGGTTATAGTCCTTATCGGGGAGATCGGGGGCACGGACGAGGAGCGGGCGGCGAGATTCATCACCCGTGAGGTGACCAAGCCGGTGGTGGCCTTCGTGGCCGGGCGGACCGCCCCTCCAGACAAACGCATGGGCCATGCCGGAGCCATCATCTCTGGCGGGAGGGGCACGGCCGCGGAGAAGATCGCGGCCCTAGAGGAGGCCGGCGTCCCCTTGGCTCGCTACCCCAGCGAGGTGGGGGAACTCTTGATGGGGAGGGTTTGACACCTATCTCTTTCGGGGCTATAATCAGCGCTGTTGGGAATGAAGAGGGTATGAATAGGAGAGATCTCGTCCTTCTAGCCTTCATCGTGGTTTTGGCCGCTGCGGCCCTCTGGGTCGTTTGGCCGAATAATCCGGGCATCCACCTTCACCTGGGTCCCCTTCGCCTCGACCGGGAGATTCAGGTGCGCCAAGGGCTGGACCTCCAAGGGGGGATGCAGGTGCTCTTGGAGGCCGACCTACCGCCCGAGCAGCCGGTGGACTCCCAGGCCTTGGCCGACGCCAAGGTGATAATCGAGAAGCGAGTTAACGCCCTGGGCGTATCGGAGCCCCTAATTCAGTTATCGGGCAAGCGACGCATCATCGTGGAGTTGCCCGGCCTGAGAGATCCGGAGCAGGCCATCGCCGCCTTCGGCCAGACCGGCCTCTTGGAGTTCGTCCATAGTGGAGATGTCTGGCTGCCTGCAGGCATGAAGGTGAGGACCACGGAAGAGGTATCCAGCGTGGTCTCTCCAACCCTTACCACAACTCCCACCATCGTCCCTACTCC
>CAYUAM010000007.1:8469-15194 GCA_964442805.1 uncultured Anaerolineales bacterium
TATCCAGCGTGGTCTCTCCAACCCTTACCACAACTCCCACCATCGTCCCTACTCCCACCGTCACGGTCACGGAGCCCATCACCCCTACTGTTGTCCCCACACTAACTATGACGGCCACTGAACCGGTCACCCCGACCATCGTTGCTACTCCCACCATAACGGCCACGGGGGCTATCACCCCTACCGTCACACCGGAGCCAGAGGAGCCTATTTTCCAGACGGTGATGACCGGGCAGCACCTCAATAGCGCTGACATCTTCGTCGATGAATTAGGGCAGAACCAGATCCAGTTCAGTTTGAACGAGGAGGGGACTCGCCTCTTCGCCGATTATACCTCCAAGAACGTGGGCCAGGTGATGTGCATCGTCTTGGACAAGGAGGTGGTCTCCTGCGCCAGGATACGCACGGCCATAACCACCGGCGATGTGCTCCTCACCAGAGAGGAAGGTGGTTTTTCCCTTGATGAAGCGCAGAGCATCGTGGTCCGGCTGCGCTACGGCATGCTGCCCATCCCCTTGAGGGTGGAGACTAACCGTATCGTGGGGCCTACCCTGGGCGAGGATTCTGTTCGCAAGAGCACCTTGGCTGGGACCATCGGCCTCTCTATGGTCGTGGCCTTCATGCTCATCTATTACCGCTTGCCTGGCCTGCTGGCCGACTTGGCCCTGGGGGTCTACGCTGCTGTGGTCTTCGCCCTGTTCAAGTTTATACCGGTGGTCTTGACCTTGGCTGGCATCGCCGGCTTCATCCTCTCCGTGGGCATGGCCGTGGATGCCAACATCCTCATCTTCGAGCGGCTCAAGGAGGAGTTGCGGGCGGGGAAGAGCCTCCGTCTGGCCGTGGAGCAAGGTTTTAGCCGGGCCTGGCCCTCTATCCGCGATTCCAACTTCTCCACCCTCATCACCTGCGTCATCCTCTTTTGGCTCGGCTCCTATTTCGGGGCTAGCATCGTCAAAGGTTTCGCCCTCACCTTGGCCATCGGCGTCCTCCTGAGTATGTTTACCGCCATCACCGTC
Organism: uncultured Anaerolineales bacterium; assembly: GCA_964442805.1. Lineage (GTDB taxonomy): Bacteria > Chloroflexota > Anaerolineae > UBA7937 > UBA7937 > CAYUAM01. The sequence goes on from CAYUAM010000007.1 coordinate 9,486, forward strand.
ACTCGTACCTTCCTACGCTTGGTGATGGGTTTAGATATAGCGAAGACCCACTGGTGGTTCGGAGTGTGAGACGATATGAATGCGATATGGAACGAGGGTGTGACTCTCTAGTTCAAGGCGTTGGCAATCTATGCTGGATATAGTAGGCAAGCGTTACTGGTGTTTTCTCATCTCTGCCTTGGTTCTCATACCGGGCGTGGTTTTCCTGGCTCTCTTCGGGCTCCCCCTCTCTATAGATTTTACCTCGGGGGCAATTCTGGAGATCGCTTTTGAAGCGGGTAACCGTCCACAGCCTGGAGAGGTTAAGGAGTTGCTGGGCGACTATGGGCTGGATGAGGCAACCGTTCAGACATCCTCTGACCCCGCTACCGGCAGTGAGTTTCTTGTCATTCGCACTGTCCCTATCGATACCCAGAAGAAGAACGAGATCGAGGCGGCGATAGAGGAGCGTTTTGCCCCCATAACCGATGAACTCAGGTTCGAATCTGTCGGTGCACGGGTATCGATGGAGACCACTCGACGAGCCCTCTATGCCGTAGGCTTGGCAAGCCTTGCTATCCTCTTATACATCTGCTGGGCCTTTCGGCATGTTCCCAACCCCGTCCGTTTCGGCACCTGTGCGACCATAGCCACGATCCATGACGTCTTTGTGGTGGTGGGTGTGTTTGCTATTCTGGGACGCGTCCGAGGATGGGAGGTGGATGCCCTCTTCTTGACCGCTCTTCTGACGGTCATCGGCTTCTCGGTACACGATACCATAGTGGTCTTCGACCGCATCCGGGAGAATATGAAGCGGAGGGCGGGCGAACCGATAGAGAGCGTAGTCAACCATAGTATCATCCAGACCATTGACCGCTCCCTAAATACTGAACTCGGCACGCTCTTCACCTTGACTGCTCTTCTCCTCTTCGGAGGGGTCACCATCCGTGTTTTTGCCTTCACCTTGCTCATCGGCATCCTCAGCGCTACTTACTGCTCGATCTTCGATGCGAGCCCGCTCCTGGTGGAATGGGAGCGCAGGCCCGAGCGACTCCTCTATGCCCTCTCCTTCATCCTCCCTCCCCTGGGGGGAGTGATGGGGGGGTATCTCCTCCTTCAAGGGGATCGAAGGACCAAGGGATGGGCCAAGGGTTGCCTCATCGGAGCCGGGGCTGGGGCGCTCTTCATAACCCTCCTCCTCGCCTTGAAATTGACCCAGATTTAGGTTATCATAAATTGCCCTTTTTATCGGTGGCTATAGGATGTCCAAGGTCAAAGTAGGGTTTGCTTTCTTGGTTTTCTCTTTGCTCTTAGGGTGCACTTCCGTAGGAGAGGGGGAGGTAGGGTTCGAGACCATCGAGGGGCCAGGGTCAGCCATCGATTTCATAGAGGCGGAGGAGTTAGTCATCTCTTCCCAGGAGGATTGGATGACCCTTTGGCAGCGTCTCCAGGAGGGGGTCATCCCCTCGGTCCCAGCGCCGGAGATCGATTTCTCCCAGCGCATGGTGCTGGCGGTTTTCGCCGGGGAGAAGCCCACTGGCGGCTTCACCATGGCCATCAAACGGGTGGTGAAGGAGAGGGGTGGCCTGAAGGTCTATGTGGAAGAGGGGTCTCCGCCACCAGGAGCGATGGTCACCCAGGTCCTCACTTATCCTTACCATATCGTTTCCATTCCCCGCATCGACCTGCCAGTGGAGTTCATAATAAATAAAGTAGGAGGTAAAGATGTCTAAGGAACGAAGATGGCTGATGGTCCTGGTGGTGGTGGGACTTTTGGCCGGCTTGAGCCTGGCTTGTGGCCTGGGCGCTCCCAGCGCGCCGCCGGCGGCAGAGGCCACCGCTACTCCTGTTGAGGAGGAGACCCCAGAAGCCGCCGAGACCCCAGAGGCGGCGGAGACCCCAGAAGTCGCCGAGACTCCCGAGGCGGAAGAGACCCCAGAGGCCGAGTTGCCCTTCGCCCTGGAGGAAAGCGCCCTCAATGACCTAGATTCCTACACCTACCATTTTAGCCTGAAGTTCAAGGGCGTCACCGAGGGTGAGTTGCAGTCTGGCACTTTGGAGGGCGACGGCAAGATCCAGAACCAGCCCACCAAAGCCCTGGACGTCATCTGGAAGTCGACCAATGGGGAAGAGACCTACATGGAGTGGATCTACATCGAGGAAGAAGAGAAGATGTGGATTCTCTCTGAGGAGGGTGGGGAGTGGATGGAGAGCCCCATGACTGACCCCTCCCTGATCGAGAGTTTCACCCTCCTTGGCTTCTGGGGCACCATTTTCTCTGAAAAGCCCGAAGATGCTAAATTCGTGGGGCTGGAGGTGGTGAACGGCATCCCCGCACGCCATTATCGAGCCGCCGGATTCCCTGGGGTGGAGGCAGGGTGCACCTTCACCACCGCAGGGCAGGACTGGTGGGTGGCGGTAGAGGGCAACTATCCGGTCAAGGGGACGGTGGATGCCTCCGGCACCTGCGAGGGCGAGAGCGGCGAGTTTCACTTCCTGGAGGAGATAAGCAGCGTCAACCAGCCGGTGGATATCGAGTCTCCCATGTAGCGGTTGAATCCAGGACCCCTATTTGGGGCCCTGAATCGCCTTCTTAAAGGAAGGGGTGGATGTTCAAGGGCCAATTCCTTGCATTGTGGCTCGTCGTCACTTTGCTGCTCGTCGGCTGCGAGGGTGGCTTGGTGGCGATGACTCCCATCCCTACCTCCACGCCCGCCCCTACCGCTACGCCGCTCCCCACCCCCACCTTGACCCCTACCGTCACTCCCCTACCTACCCCTACTCCGAGCCTCTCTCCCCAGGAAATCATGGAGAGAGTGAAGGTCCTCTTGGAGGAGGTCGCCGACGCCGAGGTGGAAGGGAATATCGAGGCCTCCCAGGAGGCGGCCTTCCAGGCCTTAGCCCTCTACCTATCCTTGCCGGAGATTGCGGAGATGACCGAGGAAGAGATGGGGGAGGAACTCTTCTCTCTGGGGGAAGGGGCCAGGATAGAGATGTGGGTCACCGGCGTGGAGGTGAAGCGGGTGGAGAAGCAGCCCCCCCTCTATCTGGTGAAGTTCGGCCTCTATCCCATCGCCCTATTCTGGAGGGAGGCCGAGGAGCCCTTCCACTACTCCCCTGTGGCCGAAGGAGAGGCCATCCAAGGGGCCCAATTAGTGGACGATGAACTAGGCCTCATCTTCGCCTACGTGGGGGCCAGTAGCGTCACCCCTGACTATGTCCTTTTGCGCCGCGATGAGGAGGGGTGGGCAAGGGTCTGGCCCGAGGAGGGGGAGGAACGGGACCTCTGGATCACCGTGGACGGAGAGGTGGAGTTCGTGGGGGAAGGGTTGTCCCTCTTGAGAACTAGAGGCAGTTCTTTTGGGGCCTATGTGGAGGGGGAATCTTTCTTCGAATGCCACGCCTGCCCCCATCGCACTTTAAGCCTCCTCTGGGAAAGGCGGGGGGATGAATATTTGCCTCAGGTTACCCTACCTCCAGACGCTCCCTATCCTGACCGCCTCTGGGAGATAACCGAGCCCAGCCCTTACGCTACGCTCTATGAGTTCCTGCGCCGCCTGAGGGAGGGGGATGAGAAGGGGGCCTTGAAGTTGGCCACCGCTCCCCAGGTGGTCGAGAAGGCTAAGGCCCTGGGCCTCGACGACCCAGAAGTGGTCTATCTGGCGGAGTGGGAACCCGGCCCGCCCCAAGAGACCTATCTCTTCAGCACGGATGATTTGAGTAGACGTTTCAGGGCCACTTTCGTGCCGCCGGAGGAAGAGGGAGAGCACTGGCTCCTGAAGGGTCTGGCTGAGGAATAGCGAGGGGAGGCCGCTTTCTAAGGGAAGCGGCCTCCTTTTGTATTATAGCGAGGGCTCATAGTGAAAGCCTTAATCTATGACGGGGAGTTGAAATTGGTGGCGGATCACCCCTTGCCTCAGGTACCTCCTGGCGAGGCCTTGGTGCGGGTGGTTTTGGCCGGCATCTGCAACACCGATTTGGAGATAACCAAGGGTTATCTGGGCTTCCGGGGGGTATTGGGCCACGAGTTCGTGGGGGTAGTGGAGGAGGCCAAGGAGAAAGGGCTTTTGGGCCAGAGGGTGGTGGGGGAGATAAACTGCTACTGCGGAGCCTGCGACCTTTGCCGAAGGGGGCTCTTCACCCACTGTCCGGAGCGTACCACCTTGGGCATTGGGGGACGGGATGGGGCCTTCGCCCCATATCTGACCCTTCCCCCGGCCAACCTTCATCCGGTGCCCCCCGAGATCCCCGATGAACAGGCGGTGTTCGTGGAGCCATTAGCGGCGGCATTAGAGATCTTGGAGCAAATCCAAGTGAAGCCCACCCATAGGGTGGTGGTCTTGGGGGATGGGAAACTGGGGCTCTTGGTGGCCCAAGTGTTATCCCTCGCTGGCTGCGAACCCCTCACCGTGGGACATCATTCCCACAAACTGGAGATCTTGAAGCGGCGCGGCTTGCCCACCCGGTTGGCTGGGGAGCCCTTGGAGGGAGGGGCCGATCTGGTGGTCGAATGCACGGGGAGGCCGGAGGGCTTCTTTCAAGCCCGCTCCTTGGTTCGGCCTCGGGGGGTTCTGCTCTTGAAGAGCACCTACCACGGCAAGACAGAGGTCGATCTCAGTAAATTAGTGGTGGATGAGATAACCCTAGTGGGTTCTCGCTGTGGCCCCTTTCCCCCTGCCCTGGCCCTTTTGAGGAGGGGCCTGGTAGATGTGGCCTCCCTCATCACCGCCACCTTTCCTTTGGAGGAGGGGGTAGCGGCCTTTGAATTGGCCGGGAGGCCGGAGAGCCTGAAGGTGCTCCTAAGGCCTTGATTCCAAATAAGAGATCAGGAGTTCCAAGGCCGCCTGAGCCGACTGGGCCTTGTTCTGTAACCGATCCCCCTTCCAGATATGCTTCTCGCATCTCTCCTCGTCGGGCGCGGTCAGGGCGATATAGACCAAACCGACTGGCTTCTCCGGCGTGCCCCCGGTGGGGCCGGCGATGCCGGTGACGGCGAGGGCCAGGTCGGAGGAGAATAAGCGGCGAGCCCCTCGGGCCATGGCCCTGGTCGTCTCCTCGCTCACCGCCCCGTGTTCCAGGAGGGTCTGATGGGGGACGCCCAAGAGTTTCTCCTTGGCCTGATTGGAATAGGTCACCGCCGCGCCCAAGAAGTAATTGGAACTCCCCGATATATTGGTGATACGGTGAGCGATGAGCCCTCCGGTGCAGGATTCGGCCAACCCTAAGGTCAGACCTCTTTGGGTCAGGAGTTCCCCCGCCCTTTTAGCCAGATCTTCCATGGCTTGTCCCTCAAAAACGAAGGGGACATCTGCCCCCTTGGTGGCGCATAGGGGATTCGAACCCCTGTCCCAGCCTTGAGAGGGCTGTATCCTAGGCCTCTAGACGAATGCGCCGTCATTTAAATTCTATCAAGGGAGGGTGGGGAAGTCAAGGCTGGATTTGCGAGGGGGGCTATACTATAATCTCGGGTAGCCAAAGAATAGGGGGTAGCCATGATCTATCATTTGGAAGTGTCCACTCGTTCGCGGGCCCAGATGGTGGATATAACTCCGGAGGTGCAGCGGGCGGTGGTGGAGAGCGGGGTGAAGGAGGGCATCTGTCACCTCTACGTGCCCCATACCACCGCCGGGATAGCCATCAACGAGAACGCCGACCCCAGCGTGGCCCAGGATATCCTGGCCACCTTGGAAAAGGCAGCCCCACAAGGTGGCTCCTACCGCCACACCGAAG
>CAYUAM010000007.1:15204-18371 GCA_964442805.1 uncultured Anaerolineales bacterium
CGCCGACTCCCACATCAAGGCCACCATGGTGGGCTCCTCGGAGACGGTGCTGGTCGAAGGGGGCCGATTGCTCCTGGGCACTTGGCAGGGCATCTTCTTGTGCGAGTTCGACGGGCCCCGTCGAAGGAGGGTGTTGCTCAAAATAGTTGAGGCTTAAATTCTGTGTAAAATCCCCCCGTTGGGGGAAAAGCCCCGCTTCCCCCTCGGCGTCCGGTCGAGATTCGTTACTATGTTATCCCTCTCTACGGCCCTTTGGCCATAAGATGTGGCTTCCTGCAAGGGTCGCCCCCCATATAAACCGTGTTTTTACCGTTCCCCTTTTGCTCCAACTATTGGCACGAATCTTGCAACAAATAAAAGGTAGAAACACCCTCTTTCATGGGTCGGGGAGGTATGAGCATGGGTGGTTGCAGATGAGGCTCCAGGATTACGAGCGGGCCCCCCATATCCGGGGTATCCACGGGTCGGCCGCCACTCACGCCAATTTCGATCACGACTGGTGGATCAACCGGGTCCGCGAGATGGGGATGGCCTGGTATAAGTTAATTGACGACGGCTCGGGCTCGGTCTTCGATTTCGCCAGGAAACTGAGGCAGAACGGCATCATGCCCGTGGTCCGCATCTTCCAGAACGCCCCCCTTCCCAACCGGATGCCGGGCAAGGCCTTGGATACCATAGCCCGATATGTGGGGGAGGGGGTAACCCGCTGGTTCGAACTCCTCAACGAGCCCAACATCCCTCTGGAGTGGCAGCCTGGGCAATGGGATGCCTTGGCTGGGCGGAGGGAACGGAAGATGGTGGAGGTCTGGCTGGCCGACGCCCAGGAGGTCATCTCCCGGGGCGGCTACCCGGGCTTCCCGGCCATGGCCCCCTCGGGCCGCATGGCGGAGATCGGGAGCATAATCTGGTACGAGAAGTCCTTCCAGATCATGGCCCAGGAGTTCAACGACCAGGCCCGGCAGGTCTTCGGACACGGAGCCTGGCTGGCCATTCACGACGTGGTCCTCAACCATTGCTACAAGGACGAGGCCGGGGCGTGGCACTTCGAGTGCCCCTACGATGAGATAACCCAAAAGGAACGACCCGGCCTGACCATCTTCGATGGGGACAACTCCCTCATGGGCCATCGGGTTCCCGTCACCTTGCTTGAGAGGTATTTCGGCCTGGAGGTGCCGGTCATCGGCACCGAGGGGGGCGTCCTAGTACCTCATGGCGGCTGGGAGCAGCCGGATAAGAGGTACCCTGGCTACGACTATAACGGCCACGCCGAGAGGACGGTGGCCATGTACCGCTGGTTGGAGCGGTACGCGGTCACCTACCCCTGGTATTTCGGCATCTGTCCTTGGCTCCTGGCCAACCGCCTGATGGGCCATCCGGCGGCGGCTTGGCGGGAGGACGCCTGGTACCACGACATAAAGGGCAAACTACCGGTGGTGGGCGCGGTGATGGCTATGGGTGGGCCCTTGCCCAACCCCGAGCCTCTTCCCCCCATCGGTCCCTCTTTGCCCCTGGAAGGAAAGATAAGGCTGGCCATCCGCGAGAATTGGCAGGACCCCACCAGCCCCATTGTGGATGTGGTGACCCTATCCATGGAGGAGTATCTGCGGGGGGTGGTCCCGGTGGTCATGCCGGGGCGTGTCCCCTTGGAGGCCCTCAAGGCCCAAGCCGTGGCCTCCAGAAGTTACGCCTACTATGCCAAGATCTATCCTCGCCACGCTGAGGTGAACGCCGACCTTTGCAACTCGGCCCATTGCCAGATGTGGGTTCCGGAGGCGGCTTGGAGGAGGTCGAATAGGGCCGTCCGTCAGACCAAGGATAAGGTGGCCCGCCATGAGGAGCAGATCATCCGAGCCTTCTATTTCGCCAATTGCGGCGGCCGGACTAAGAACAGCGAGGATGTTTGGAGGGAGGCCCTCCCCTATTGCCGTAGCGTCCGCTGCCCGGTAAAGGGGGAGCCAGAGGGCCACGGAGTGGGGATGTGTCGCGAGGGGGCCGAGGAGTTGGCCAGGCGAGGCAAGGGATATGAGGAGATATTGAAGCACTACTATACTGGCATCGAGGTGGTGGATTTGGAGGAGGTCTCTCCCCCTTCGCCGCCACCGTCTCCTCCGCCGCCACCCCCACCACCGCCGCCGGTCGAGCACCATTGGAAGATGACCGTGACACGGCGGGCGGGGCCGGTCCTCATTGTGGGGACCTTCCCCTGGGCGGGCATCCAGATCACGGCTACCGACCCTTGGGGCAATCATTATTCCTCGGTGAGCGGCTCCAAAACGGAGTACGGCCCGGGAGGCTTCGAGATCCTCATCTTCCGCCCCGCCACCTACACCCTCCGCTTCTTGGAGGAGACCTTCGAGGTGACGGTGGGGAGGGAGACGGTGCACCTCACCTTCGAGCAGATAGAGGAGGAGGCTGCGGAATGCCGGGTGATCTCCCAGTGGATGAAGGCGGCGAGGGCCGAAAGTATCCTCGGCCAACTCTCGGAGGAGACTGAATTCCGAGGGAGGCTTCAGATCGATTATCAGGATTGAGGCGTCACGATGACGAGAAGGGGAGGCCCCTTGTGGAGGGGCCTCCCCTTTGCTTTGCGTCAAGGAGCAGCCAGAGCGGCTTAGCATTTACTGAGCAACCAGCCGCACATCATCGAACCAAGCCTTGCCCGCCTGGTTAGCGTAGCGCAGATAGACCTCAATCTTGGTGTAGTCCTTTTCTGTAGTGAAGGTTTTCTGCTTCAGTTGCCAGCCGTGGGTCTTCTTGGTGAAGCAGGCCTTGTAGGTCTTCTTGGTGGCGTCGGTGTGGAAGACCTTGGCCTCTAGGCAATAGGCCCCGCCCTTGGGCAGCGGCTTACTGGCCTTGCTATAGCCGGAGAGGGTGAAGGAGTCGCCGGCGTCGCCGGAGATATTGAGCACCTGTTTGAGGGCTTTATTGGCGGTGGTGCCCGTGATGAGGAAGGAGCAGGAGCCATCATAGGCGGTGGTGCAGGTTCGTTTATCCTTGGTGGTTAGTTTGCTCCCTTTCCAGGGGGCAGGGATGCGGGGGCCTAGTTCGAAGGAGCCGTTACTTAGGGGCATGGTCCCCAGATTCTCCCACCAGGTGATGTCGTCGGCAAAGTTTGCCGCGCCCAGGACATCCACATCGCCGTCTCCGTCTACGTCGGTGGCGTATAC